>NZ_ALKL01000001.1:0-223529 GCF_000286635.1 Veillonella sp. ACP1
CGGATAAAAGCTGATGTAGGTAAAATTTTAAGAGATTTATGTAATAGAAAAAATGTAGAGATTATAGAGGCAGAATGCTGTCCGGATCATATTCATATGTTAGTAACTATTCCACCACATTTAAGTGTATCACGTTTTATGGGATATTTAAAAAGCAAAAGTAGCCTCATGATATTCGATAAACACGCAAATTTAAAATATAAGTATGGAAATAGACATTTCTGGTGTAGAGGATATTATGTGGATACAGTGGGAAGATACGAAGGAGCGATAAAAGAGTATATTCGCAATCAATTACAAGAAGATATAGCACAAGATACATTAAACTTTAAAGAATATACCGACCCGTTTACGGGTGAGCCGGTAAAATAGGCAAAATAAAAGCCCCCGAGTAGGGGGCAGCCAGTGGTAATAGAGTGGTTGTCAGATCATTCAAAGCCCTCTTTAGAGGGCCACCACTAGAGAAAGACCCTTATAGGGTCAGAGCAAACCACCCGTTCAACGGGTGGTTATGATTTTTCGTCCGTTTTAGCGAACGAAATGGTATTTATTTTTTAGCGATTGTATATAATCGTGTGCCATTGTCTTCGGTGGTGATAAGCTCGAATTCAGGATCGATAGCTTTCACAAAGGCCTCGAACCATGTTTGGTATGCGAGCATCATGAATTTAGGGTCTACGCCTGCAGTGCGCCAGTAGCCAGCTTGTAAGCGGTGGTCGCCGACCCATGTGAAACGGTCAGCGCTGTCCTCAACGATTTGGTCGCCGCCGTCGCAAGGCATGCCGTTTACATAGAAGTTTTGAAGGGCGTTGTAGATGGCTGGCGCCGTATGTTCTTCGAGGCTATCTTGGGCCACAACGCCGCATGCTTGACCTTGTACAGCGAAGGCATCGAGAATAGCGGTTACTACGTGAATAGCATTTTCATCAGCATTTGTATCGAGCATGTCTTTGATGAAAGCCGCTTCGCGGACGGATGCTATGTTGATTTGGTTCGAGAGCCAACCGTGAATGTTGTTATGGTCGATAATGTTTTCCAATGGAATGCTAGGGTTAATTGGTTCGCCGTATGTATCTACGGAGATGGAATGTAATTCCTCAGCAAGATCGTCTACGACCTTTGTCGTTTTTTCAAGAATTAAGTTTTCACGCTCTACGAGCAATTGGATTTTGCGGTATAACCAGTAGTGAATGTGACCTAAAAATGCGGACATGTGAAACTCCTTTATATTAATTATGCACCTTTGCGGGCAGTTTCTAGTTTGTTAAGTAAATCGTACACGTTGACGCCGTGGATTTCAGCGGCTTGCCATAGTGGTTCCATCGTAGAGGATGGGCAACCGAGGCAACCCATGCCGATGCTTTGTAGTACAGGTACTGTATTTGGATAGATGTCCACGATATCGCGGATGATTGTATCCGGTGTAATTGGTTGACCTGGTTCAAGGCGTGGCGTCTCAACCTCTGGATCATTGCCGTGACCTGGCAAGTTAACAATAGGTTCTGCTGCTTTTACTTCTGTAGGAGCCCCTTCAAGGTCGCCTAGTACAGCTTCTTTGAAAGCCTCTAAGCCGATGCGGTCGATGAATTCACCCATTCGTTCGATTTGTGCATTTGCTTTGTAATATTCGATGATGCGGTCCACAAGTGCAAGGGCTTCTTTTTCTGTTGTTACCTCTGCAATGAGGTCGCCAATGCGTGGATGCGCACCGCCACTGCCGCCAGCGTAGATGCTCCAGCCTTCAACCGTACCGATTACGCCAACGTCCTTCATGCGGCTTTCAGTACAAGAATTAATGCAGCCGGACACGCCGATCTTCATCTTGCTAGGCATTTCTTGGGACAAATATTTGCGTTCCAATTGCATGCCAAGATGCACGCTATCTTGTTTAGCCCGTTTACAAAACGTTGTGCCTGGGCAAATCTTGACGCTGCGCACGCGGTTGGACACCATGTACGCCGGCTCCATGCCGAGCATGTCCCACGCTGCGTCTACGTCCTCAGCTTTCAAATTCGTAATCATAATGCGTTGGCTGCCGGTTAGTTTAAGAACAGCGCCAAATTTGTTCGCCACATCAATGTATTTTTGTAATTGATCTGGTTGAATAAAACCCGCTGGAATGCGCGGTGTAATAGCATAACGGCGTTGGCCGTTTTTAATTCGTTGTAAATTTCCTGCGATTTGAGCCATTGTAATCCCCTCTAAATTGTAATGAACTACTTATATTTTATCATATATTTTCACTGTGAAAGTCTCTATTAGCACATGCTAGAGATGATGCGTTTCGACGGTGATGTACGTCCAAACGATACATGTTCTAGAGAGCTAGTAAGAGATCGTTATGAAATGATTGTTATCATCATTTCAAATTACATATACTAGTATAATTCATTTTACAATAAAATAATGTGTCCCAAGCTACAAAAAAGCAAAAATTTTTGGCACTGTTTCACGTGAAACTAAATACAAAAGTACGGCCCTAAACCTTGATTTGGGGTCGTTTTTTCATGGGGAAAAATATTATTCCTCTTTTTGAAACGAATTTGCTTGTCACGAGCCTCTTTTTGGAATGTATATAGGTGAAAGGAGGTGATCAGATGGCTGAACTAAAACGCACAAAGTTAGTGTTACGTTTTAATATCGGTACGGAAGAAAAACCGAAGTACAAAGACGTCACTTTCACACGCGTCGCTGAAGAAGCTACTGATGATGCGGTCAAAATCGTCGGTACCGCATTGGCTGGTCTCTATGAGAACACCATTGCTGACGTAATACGCGTCAACGAAGTATCCCTTGGTCATTAATGTGCTTTCACTCATAATAGTTAGCACATAATGGCTGCGTGAAGGTTCGTAGTAATCCAAACCCTGTGGACCTATCGCGATCATTCCCATCCTTATGTATATGAATTAGAAAGGAGTGCCCAACATGGCTGATAAACGTGTGGTATATCTTAAATTTGCTACAGTCGATGGTAAAAGCGCATCGATCACAATTAGTGGACCTCGCACTGGCCTTACTTTGGAACAAGCTAAAACGGCAGCTAATGCGCTAGTAGCGAATAAGGTAATCTTAGGCTCTGGCGACGCTCCATTGGCAAGCTTTACCTCTGCCAGTGAAGTATCTACGCAAAGTAGAGATTTGCAATAAAACAATATATCGCTAATGCATAGATAATTCTATCCCATCTGTGCTTAGCACAACTATCGCTGTTATGCGATGAATATCTTATCCCTGGTCATATGATAGCCTCGGAACCTGTCATATGCGCCTCCCAGCGGGCCGCTCTTCGGAGTGGCCCGTTTTGTTGTATAATGAACCTAGAATTATCTTGATGTAGGAGGAACGATGAAGGTTCTATACGATACAATTTTGAAAGCAACTTATACAGGCCGTCCCAATCGTTTTGTGGTGACCTTAGATCTTAATGGTGAAAGCGTACTTGCCCATTTACCAAATCCAGGTCGTATGTGGGAATTGTTATTTACAGGTGTTACGATGTACATCGTGCCTCATGATAAGCCTGATGCGAAGACGAAGTATCGCGTTGTAGGCATTGAACGTGATGGCGTTGTTATCATGCTCGATACGAATTATAGCAATGATGTAGCAGAGCATTTGATTGAAAACAAACTCATTCCTGGTTGGGAACAATGGCGTGTTGTACGTCGCGAATATACGGTAAAACTACATGGGGCGACATCACGCTTTGATTTACTCCTCACTAACGACGATGGTGAAGAATTCCTGTTAGAGGTTAAATCCTGCACCTTGTTCTCCAAGACCGGTGCCATGTTCCCCGATGCTATCACAGAACGAGGACGCAAGCATTTATTGCACTTACGGGAACTTCAGGATGAAGGATACCATACGGGTGTGCTATTCCTTGTACAATGGGACCAAGCTAAATGGTTCTTGCCGGACTACCATACGGATTTAGAATTTGCCACGACCTTTAAAGAAGTGGCACCATTCCTCGACTGGAAAGCCGTTGCTGTGGCGTGGGATGAGACTTTCACAATGCCTACCGTGACACGCGCCTGCACCTATCCGAGCTATGTTCTCGACAGCGAAGCGCACGATAGCGGCGTATACATCATGGTGATGCACCTTGACCATGAACTAGATCTCGAAATCGGATCTAAGGGCATGATGCATTTTAATGCAGGTTATTACATGTATGTCGGCTCCGCCAAGGCGAACCTTACAAAACGCATTGAGCGCCATAAGAGAAAACGTAAGAAAATGCATTGGCACCTCGATTACTTCCGGGGCTATTGCGAAATGATTGCGGCCGTGCCCATTCGCACAAGTGGACTGCCCCTTGAAAGCTGGAGCCTTACTCACGAACCATACCCATCCATGCCGAGCATGCCAGACCCTGATGATGTAGACGTGAGCGTCGAATGTGCTTTAGCTGATGCGGTACGTGCCATTTCCGAGTGGGACGTGCCAAAATTTGGCTGCTCCGACTGTGATTGCACGAGCCATTTGTTTGGTATGACTGAAAATCCAATACATAATAAGGCCTTTATGGATGTGGTAGAAGAATTTAGGATGAATCAACTGGATTCCATAATTGTTGAGAATTAATAAAGTAGCATATTTGAGATGTGTTAGTAGTTATTTCCAAAATGGAAACAACTGCCTCTGATGATATGTTAAAAAAAGACGTGTAAATCAATTTGATTTGCACGTCTTCTATATGTATTGAGATTTTATGCTGAAGGTAAATTAGAAAGGTTTTGAACTTGTTCCAAAATGGAACAGGTTTAAATAGAAAGTTTAAGGATTGCAATCCCTAAATATGTTATAATTAAATTGTACAGGGATTGTAATCCTTGAACTTTTTAAAATAGAGTTGAATTAGGATTGCTGTCCTAAAATATATACATTGATTGTATTTTAACAGTGATATAGTGTTAGGAAAAGGAGGTTATGATGTCTTTAATTCAACGTGAGCAATACTTAGATTTTTTGAGGCGTCATAAAGATCAAGATGTAATAAAAGTCGTTTCTGGTGTGCGTCGGTGCGGTAAATCTACATTATTTGAATTATTTAAACAAGAATTATTAGACAGTGGTGTTAAACCAAATCAAATTATCTCTATTAATTTTGAAGATTTAGAGTTTGAACCGCTACAGGAGTATCATGCCCTCCATGAGTATATAGTAGAACGATTGATTCCAGAGACTCCCATGTATGTATTTTTAGATGAAGTGCAGCATGTACCACAATTTGAAAAGGTCGTAGGTAGTTTATTTATCAAACCTAATGTAGATATTTATATTACCGGTTCAAATGCATATTTTATGTCCTCTGATATTGCTACATTGCTAACGGGGAGATATGTACAAATAGAGATGTTACCTCTTTCTTTCAAAGAATTTCACAGTGCATATAGTCAGCAAAATTTATCAGATATGGAAATATATAATTTATATATTGAACATAGTTCATTTCCAAGATTAGTGCGTGTTGAGGATGATGAAAGCATTGATGAATATTTAGAAAGCATTCTTAATACAGTTGTTTTGAAAGATATTGTAACGAGATTAAAAATTACAGATGTTCCTTTATTATTGGATATTATAAAATACTTACTGGCTAATATAGGAAGTCTGATTAATCCTACAAAAATTGCGAACACTCTTACTAGTTATGGTCGTAAAACGGACAATAAGACGGTTGAGAAATATTTACAAGGTCTTAAAGATGGTCTTTTAATCTATGAAGTTGATCGATTTGATGTAAAGGGGAAGGCATTATTACAGCGAAATGCTAAATATTATGTTGTAGATAGTGCATTCCGTAAGTTTTTATTAAGTCGCACAGATTCAGATCGAGGTCATATATTAGAGAATATAGTATATTTGGAATTGGTTAGACGTGGATATCATGTGTATGTGGGACATCAACAAAATGGAGAAATAGATTTTGTTGCTAAAAAACCACATCGTTTAGAATATTACCAAGTCAGTTATACCGTAATGGAAGATGCTACATTACTACGTGAATTATCACCGTTAGAGCAACTTGATGATAACTACCCTAAATATTTACTTACAATGGATGTATTACATAAAACAGATAACCATAATGGTATAGAGCAAAAGAATGTTCTGGATTGGCTATTAGAATAGGCGGGGCAGCTTTCACAAAAATCCTGATAACAATAGCGCTAAACCCACAAAAATGCTATAATAATATGATGAATTATAATCAGTGTTAGTAAAATGAGGTGAGATTGTGGCAGACCAACAATGGTCCCACGGGAATATTCATCCCGTTCAGATTGATAAAGAAATGAAGAACGCTTATATCGATTATGCGATGTCCGTAATCGTAATGCGTGCTCTTCCAGATGTGCGCGATGGCTTGAAACCAGTACATCGTCGTATTTTGTACGCGATGCACGAAACAGGCATGACGCCAAATAAACCGTACAAGAAATCCGCTCGTATCGTCGGTGACGTACTCGGTAAATATCATCCACATGGTGATAGCTCTGTTTACAACGCAACGGTTCGTTTAGCGCAAGATTTCAATACGCGCTACCTCTTGGTAGACGGCCACGGTAACTTTGGTTCCATCGACGGCGATAGTGCTGCTGCGATGCGTTATACCGAAGTACGTATGGCAAAAATTACGCAAGAAATGCTCGCTGATATCGACAAGGAAACTGTTGATTTCATGCCGAACTATGATGAAAGCTTGCAAGAACCTACCGTATTGCCAGCGAAGATTCCAAATCTTCTCATCAATGGTTCCAGCGGTATCGCCGTAGGGATGGCGACAAATATTCCGCCGCACAACCTTAATGAGGTTTGTAATGGCCTTGAAATGCTCATCGATAATCCAGATGTGACTGTGGACGAATTGATGACAAAAATTAAAGGTCCAGACTTCCCGACTGGTGCGCTCATTTTGGGCCGAGAAGGCATTAAAAAAGCGTACTCCACAGGTCGTGGTAGCGTGAAGATGCGCGCTCGTGCAACCATTGAAGAAATGGCGAAGGGCAAGCATAAAATCGTAGTGACTGAGATTCCGTACCAAGTTAACAAGGCTCGCGTCATCGAGACGATTGCGAACTTGAGCCGTGACAAGGTTATTGATGGTATCACAGCACTTCGCGACGAATCTGACCGTCAAGGTATGCGCATCGTTATAGAATTGCGCGCTGACGTGCAACCAGATATCGTTCTTAACAAATTATATAAACACACTCAACTTCAAGAATCTTTCGGCGTGATTATGTTGGCCCTCGTAGACGGTCATCCTCGCGTATTGAATTTGAAAGAAGTATTGGGTTACTACTTAGATCATCGCCTCGATGTCATCGTACGCCGCACTCAATTCGAGCTTAACAAAGCTGAAGCGCGTGCTCACATCTTGGAAGGCTTGTTGATTGCCCTCGACCACATCGATGAAGTTATCGCTACAATCCGCAGTTCTCAAACTGATGAAATCGCACGTAACGCATTGATGCAAAAATTCGGGCTTTCAGAAAAACAAGCAGTAGCCATCCTCGACATGCGTTTACGCCGTTTAACAGGCTTGGAACGCGAAAAAATCGAAGAAGAATACAAGGAATTGTTGGCATTGATCGAAGATTTGAAAGCTATCTTGGCTAGCGAAGCGCGTCAACGTCAAATCATCAAAGACGAACTGGAAGATATGAAGAAGAAATACGGCGATCCTCGTCGCAGTGAAATCACAATCGATACGTCCGACCTTGATGTAGAAGACCTCATCGCTGATGAAGAAATGGTTATTACCTTGACTAAACAAGGTTATATCAAACGGATGAACGCGAACGTATATCGCAACCAACATAAAGGTGGCGCTGGCGTTATTGGCATGAAGACGAAGGAAGACGACTACGTAACGCAAATTATGCATGTTCGCACGCATAATACATTGTTGTTCTTTACGTCCACAGGTCGCACATATCGCCTCAAAGCGTACGAAGTGCCAGAAGCAGGTTCCCGTAACTCTCGTGGTACCGCTATGGTCAACGTATTGCCACTCGCTGTGGGCGAATCCGTTACGACTATGATCGACCTTGAACGCATCCATGAAAATGTAAACTTATTCATGGTTACTGAATTCGGTGTTGTAAAACGCACGGCTATCGAAGAATACCGCAACATCCGTCGTTCTGGCCTCAATGCGATTAACCTTGACGATGGGGACCGCTTGATTTCTGTAATCGTAACCACAGGCAACCAAGATATCCTAATCGGTACGAAACTTGGCATGGCCATCCGTTGCAACGAAGAGGACGTTCGTCTCATGAAACGTGCGGCTCATGGCGTTCGTGGTATCAAATTGAAAACAGGCGACGTTGTTGTAGGCGCTGGTGTTCTTGAGTCTGATGAAAGCGAAGCACAAGTGTTTACTATTTCCGAAGAGGGGTATGGTAAACGCAACGAAGCGGATGCGTACAATGTACAAAAACGCGGCGGCATCGGTACAAAGAACTTCCGCATTAACGATAAAACTGGCGATGTAGTAGCCGTTGAAGTCGTTCACAATGATGACGAAGTGATGCTCATTTCCGAACAAGGTAAAATCATTCGCTTTAACATGAATGACATTGCTGTGAAAAAAGGCAAAGCCATTTCTGGTGTGAAAACACAAAACCTCGACGAAGGTGATAAGGTAGCAAGCATTGCTGTAATTCCTGCATCTGAAATCGAAAGCGAAGACTAATATCGTATATGTCATATAGATTTGTTTGTATTCTATATGCAAAGTAACGAAAATATACTATATCTAACATAGATATGCACAATTGGCGATCACCTAAGTGGTCGCCACTCGTGTTATACAGGACGAGCAGTTGCTTTATCTATAAGGCCCTGACGTTCTGTAGAGAACAAACCACAATCATGCCCATATATAGTTGAATGAATAAAGGATTGAATAGGAGAGAATGATGAAAAAATGGTTAGCTGCCATCATGGCAGCAGGATGTATATTTTTCGGTGGCTTTGGCGTAGCCAATGCTGCTGATTGGTACTACGTTGATGCGGACACAGACGATTCCGCATGGTTTATCGATAACTCATCTGTGTTTAAAACAGATTCTATGGCTCGTATTTTGGTGAAAGCCAACAATGTAGAAGGGTATACCTATATCTACACCGTTGAAATCAATCGCCCAGATAGCACATGGACAGAAGTCAACGCCACCGTGTATAGCCAATCTGGCGTACCTTTGTTGAGTAGCAATGAAAAACAAAAACCTGTGAAAATTGAGAAAGATACAATAGGGGCAGAAGTAATGCAGGCCCTTTGGGGAAAATAATTTAATATAGATGTTTTGAAACCTCGCTCTGAATATTAGCATTCTGGTGTGGTATGTAGAAATGGATGGTGTCTAAAAATCCTCCACCGGCCGGGTCTGACTTCGGCCTACGGCCTTCGCAGGGCCAAAGTCTGTTTTTAGACACCATCCATTTCCCAACCTATCCTAGCAACATATTCAGAGCGAGGTTTCTTTTTATTCTACATTAAAATTATTTTCCTCAAAGGTCATCCACAGTGAAGGTAAAGTTGGTTTTCGATTCCCTACTATTCTTTTCTATATCCTGAATACAAAATCAGAAACATAAGCATTTTTTATTCCTTAGAATTTTATTTTTCCGAAAGGGCCGGAGAAGGAAGATATATTTTTATTTATTTATCGCCTAAATTGTATTAAAATTAGGGGAGAAATGTTCGCTTAGGGGAAAGGTGGTGCGGTATGCGTAGTTTTGATTATCGGTGGCTCGAGGATTGTCTGTGGGATGGTGAGGTTGTGTCGTTGGTGTCTCAGATTCATGAGTATAAGGGGCGACAGGATTTGTTTGTGTCTCAGCGGCCTAGTAGTGTAGCGCGGTTGGTAGATATTGCGAAGGTGCAGAGTGTGGAGTCGTCGAACCGGATTGAAGGGATTGTGACGACGAAGGCTCGGATTCGGTCGTTGGTAGCGGATAAGGTGATGCCTCGTAATCGGGATGAGGAAGAGATTATGGGGTATCGCGATGTGTTGAATACGGTACACGAAAATTACGAGTATATCGATTTGACAAGGCAAATTGTACTGCAGTTGCATCGCGATTTGTATGCGTATTCCCACAAGGGGATTGGCGGACAGTTCAAGAATGTGCAGAATTCGATTATTGAGCGGCTTGCGGATGGTTCTGAGGTGGAGCGCTTTAAGCCCTTGGCACCATATGAAACGCCGGCTGCTATAGATGACATTTGCCATAGTATTAATGCGGTTCTCCAAGATAAATCGGTGAATCCATTGCTTGTGATTCCTGTATTTATACACGATTTTTTGTGTATTCATCCTTTCAATGACGGCAATGGGCGTATGAGCCGATTGCTGACGACGTTGCTCTTGTACCAAAATGGGTACATGATAGGTAAGTTCATTAGTTTAGAGCAAAAAATCGAGCGTACAAAGGATAGTTATTATGCGGCATTAGCTCAATCCGGCGCAGGTTGGCACACAGGCGATGAGGATGTAGTCCCTTTTGTCAAATATATGCTTCGCGTTATTTTGGCGGCTTATCGTGATTTTGAAAGCCGCATCGCCTTGCTGAATACGTCGTTATCTGCAAAGGATCGTATAAAAATCATAATTACTGCCACTATTGGGAAGATTACGAAATCTGGAATTCTTGAGAAACAACCAGATATAGCTGTATCTACTGTTGAAAAAGCCTTGAAAGAACTCGTAGAAGAGGGCTTTATCGAACGTCATGGCGTAGGACGAAGTACATTTTACGTAAAAGTATCGCAAAAAATTAGCTTTCACGCAAAATACATTTAATATATGGTATAATAAATTAAATTTGATTTTATACGAGGTGAAATATATGAAAAAATTACTAGGTACATGTTTAGCTGCTGCTGCAATTTGCGCATTCGGTTTCGGTTCTGCTAGTGCTGTTAACTGGCAAGTATTTGGTCAAGATAGTGCAGGTATCACTTGGTCCATCGATCAAGATAGCGTTCAAAAAAGCGATAAAACTGCAACTGTAATGATCAAAGCTCAAGATTCTGAAGGTTATCATTTCATCGCAACTGAAGAATTCAACCACAAAAAGAAAACTGTAAAAGACCAAAAGGTTGTATTGTATAACCCACAAGGTTACGCAGAACGTGAAGATAAAGTTGATGGCAAAGATCGTCCAGTTGTTGCTGGTTCTCCATCCGAAGCAGTTTACAACTTCTTATGGCCACAACAAGCAAAACAAGGTAAAAAATAATATACACCTTATACGACAAAGCAGCTCGAAAGAGCTGCTTTTTTGTGTTTATATGCAGAGTATGAGTTTGAGCTATAGGACAAAACGTGTGGGTGAAAACCCTTATAACACCAGATAATATCTGGTCTGATGAGGCATGTATCTTCTTTGCTAATTTAGTATAACGTAATATAGTATATCGTAATATACTATATCGTGTTATACTAAACGCCAATTCCTACTATCCTAGTTCGTTGATGAATGGCCTCCTTATTTGTTATGCTAGTAATATAAGAGAAATTAAAACTTTCACAATAGGTATGATTATACAGAACGAGGAGGTCCTCATGTCCCAATTTGAATTTATCGACAAACGCGTGCCAATCGCGCTCGACAACCCGTCCATTTACCACGATATTTCGAAGTGTAAGAATTGCACCTTGTGCCGTCGCGCTTGCGCCGATGTGATGAGCGTGCTCGATTATTACGATCTTGAATCAACCGGTGATGTGCCAATGTGCATCCACTGTGGTCAATGTGCGGCTGCCTGTCCATTCGATTCCATGCATGCTAGATCTGAGCTTGATAAGGTGAAAGCGGCTATTGCTGACCCAGACAAGATCGTTGTTATCCAAACGGCTCCAGCTGTGCGCGTGGCTATCGGCGAAGGCTTTGGCTACGAACCAGGCACATTCTTAGAAGGAAAAATGGTTAGCGCCCTTCGTAAATTGGGTGCTAATTATGTGGTCGATACGAACTTTGGTGCGGATTTGACCATTATGGAAGAAGCATCTGAGCTTGTAGATCGCCTAAAGAATGGCGGTACCATCCCTCAATTCACATCCTGTTGCCCTGCATGGGTGCGCTTTGCGGAAATTTATTTCCCTGAACTCATTCCAAACTTGTCCAGTACCCGTTCTTGCATCGCTATGGAAGCGGCCATGATTAAAACGTACTTTGCTGAGAAAAAGGGCATCAATCCTGCAAATATCGTGTCTGTCAGCGTTAACCCTTGTACGGCGAAGAAGGCTGAAACTAAGCGGGTTGAGGAAAATGCGGCGGCTCGTTATTACGATGATGAAAGCCTCGGCATGGATACGGATATTTCCATTACCACACGCGAATTTATTCGCTGGCTCAATGACGAAGGTGTTGATTTTGGCAGCTTAGAAGACTCTAAGTTCGATGATTTAATCGGCATGGAAACTGGTGCGTCCATCATCTTCGGTAATACGGGCGGCGTTATGGAAGCAGCTATGCGTACAGCGTACAAGCTCATCACTGATAAAGAGCCACCTCCATATGCATTGACTCACCTTGAAGACGTTCGCGGCATGAACGGTGTTAAAGAAGCGACTGTACAACTCGGTGATGACGTAACATTGTCCGTTGCTGTTGTACACGGTGGTAAAAATACTCGTGATTTCCTTAACACGTTGAAAGAAAGTGGCAAACACTATGACTTCATCGAAGTTATGGCATGCCCAGGTGGTTGTATCGGTGGTGGTGGTCAACCACGTACTAAATTACCACAAGCTGTGAAAACAAAAGAAGCCCGCATTGGCGGACTTTACAAAGCTGATGAAGAATATAAATATGTGGCATCCTATGAAAACCCAGAAATCCAAGACCTATACAAAAACTTCTTGGGTGAACCATTAGGACATAAAGCACACGAACTACTTCATACACACTATACAGACCGTAGTGCACAACTAGGGGACCGCAAAGATGTGGTGCCTGAAACATGCCCTACATCACCTAAATACAAAGGGTAATTATAGTTAGACCCTATCAGCCCCTCAAAGCCGACACGCTACTGCGCTTACGCGGAGCCCGAAGTCGTTTTGAGAGGCTGATAGGGTCTTTCTCTATTTACGTTTGTGGTTTAGGTGATGTTAGGGCATTGTTTTTTTAGAGAGAATACACCGGCCGGGTCTGACTTCGGCCTGCGGCCTCCGCAGGGCCAAAGTCGTTTTTTAGGCTCCCCTGGGAGCTTTCTCTATGTACGCTTGTAGTTTAGGTGATGTTAGGGTATTGTTTCTGGAGAAGGGAGAAAGCCGACACGCTACTGCGATACGCGGAGCCCGAAGTCGTTTTGAGGGGCCGATAGGGTCTTTCTCTATGTACGTTTGTGTTTTTTGTGATATCAGGGCATTGTTTTTCATTTATGGTAAGTAATTTACACGTTTGTGATTGTATACTTGTCTTAAGGATGGTATTGTTATTATAAATTGATCGAGTTTTATGTACCGGGGTTGGTTAGGGTAGTTGTTTGTATTATATCGGGGATACGGAATATGATTGACGAACGGATTGTGGAGAATAATATTTTTAGTTTTGCGACGAATGAGTTGTCGCAGGATGCGTTTATTTGTTGGTGTTTGAATTGGATTAATATGTCTGTTCGCGACGATAATGAAAGCGGGCGTCAGTTTGGAGCTCGATTTTTATCTCGTTTGTTGAACGGGGGCTATGATGTATCTGGTGTTAACCAGATATATATTTTTAGGCAGTTACTTAATATTGATGTGCTTGTATTGGTTCCAGAATTACAAGTAGCTTTAATTATTGAAGATAAAACATCATCACAGGAGCACGGTAATCAGATCAATCGATATAAATACTTGCTTTCAAAAACATTTGAATCAAATCAATACAATGGATTAGATATATATCAACATCTTCCAGATAATAAAAAGGAACAACAGCAAAAACGTGATGGGACTGCTTGCTGGGGCGCGGTGAATAGTATTCGATGGGCATTACGAGATGAACCGGGAGAATTAGATTTGTCAAAGTATACGATTCATACTGCGTATTTGAAGACGGATTGGTTCAATGATGATGACTGGAATACGGTTTGGGAACTGGAGAAGGATCCAAAGGTTAATACCTATGTGGATGGGCCAGAGTTCTTATCCTTGTTACTGTCTTGTCGTGAGTGGAATAATCCAATTTTAATGAGCTTTGTGGATTATTTGCGCTCTAAAATTAGGACTACTATAGAGCATAGCTGTTTTTGGAGATACTATAAGGATGTAGATGGGCATATTCGTTTTTATATCCAAGATACTGCGATTGCCCAACGAAGATTTTTGCAGACTGTATTTAATCAGCCAAATCATGAAGCACCATTTATGGCGAAATTGGAGCAACACGTTGAGGATATTGAGGATTCATATGTATATGGTCGCATAGATGATGCACCTAATACTCATACGATTCAGCATGGCAGCAGCTTTGGTTCACCTTGGTCATTGATGCACTTTTGGAATCGTTCTCTAGACCGCACTGTTGATGCCGATTATTGGGGCTTTCAAAATGCAAACGAAGATGATTTAACCGTTAAACCATATATGTTTTGGCGTGTTGATAAAATTAAAGAAGGCCCCGTTTTGAGTTTGCGGTACTATACATGGTGGGAAAAGGGCGCCGGTGATAATGGTGAAAGCAATACATGCTCATATAAAACACGTGTGTATAATTATATTAAAGAGCGTATATTATCATTAGAGAAGATTTCTGCTAAATTGGAGGCTATTAATAAGCTATATTGTTGTACAACTGATAAGGGAGATATATGCTCTGAAGGTAATTTATATAAGCAATATGAAAACACTCTGTTACAATTTAAATTGCATAAGATACTAATTGATTGGAATGATGCGGATAAGCGTGCACAATTTATATCCTTAATGCGTGATTTAAATGCAGAATTAACGCAGGAGATCGAGGACGTGAAATGGGACCTTGTGCGTAAAGGAGTGCTAAAGTAGAGGTGACCTTATGACAGAGGAAGAGTTATATAATCGTTATCATGAAATACAATCAACATATGTAGAGGTTAGATTTATTGATGGAGAGTCGTTAATAGGTAAGTTGGACTCTTTTGTTTCTGGTGTAAATAATGAGCCAGATGAGGCCTCGATATATGTTGATTGTTATGAATTGTTTGCTAGTGAAATTAGTGAAATAGTAGAGATCTCATGATGTATGAGTAATAGTAGTTAGTATTTATAATTTTAGGGATAGTAATAGCATAGATTATAAAAGACTCGTATCACAGCAAATGATACGAGTCTTTTATGTTTATGTATTTTATTCGTAATAGGAATCAGCTAATTGACCATCTTGGTCTTGAATGATCCAGTTATTGTTGTTTTTTACCATGGTTACATTGCCGGTGAATGTTTGATGTTTGATGCGGCCGTTAACGAGGTCTTTGCTTTCAATGCGATAATTATATACGACGGTGTCTGGTGAGACGGATACAGCTTTTACTGAAAGTAATGTGGTGGATAGGGTTGATTTATATCCATTGCGCCAGTAGTCGTAGGTACCGAGGCTAGCACGTTGTTCATCAGAGAGGTACGTGTAGGCATTAGCAAAGTCTTTATTGGTTAGGTAGCGATAGTAGTTTTGTAATGCTTTTGTACTTTCTTCAACCGCATTATTTTGTGCCACTGATTGTGTATTTGTTGGTGATGGTTGTGGGGCAGGTGTAGCTTTCACAGACGAATTATTACTGTTAGTATTCGTAGAATAGTGGGTAGGTGTTGTATTGTTTATAGGATTAAAACTAGTAGCGATAGTAGCAGCGCTCAAGCCAATGCTTATGCTTATGAGTACGACATAGGCAATGATATACAATGCAGTAGATGTAGAGGTTGGTGACGGCCGGAGTCCATGTTGTCGTTGGATTTCTGGGGTGATTTGGATATAGGAAGTTCTTTCACCATAGTTATTAGTATGTGCATCACCTTTGGTTAGCATTAAGATTAAGAACCAAATGGGTCCTACGATAGGAATAAAGTTGATAAGGAAGAACCAACCAGATTTATTGGTGTCGTGTAGACGGCGGACTGCAATAGCTAAGCCTGGAAGTATTAATGCTAATTCGATAATACCTAGTAGGACATATAAGACGATAACAGTCACGATATTATTAGATACTAATTTAATGATACCCATTATGATAGGGATGATTGTTAGACAAAGAGAAATCATCAAATTATATCTGAAAAATTCGCTACGACTGGCACGACCTTGAAATTCAGCATATTTCTTGGTGAGCACAAATGTAAGTGTGTCTAGTTCATTGAGTTCAAAAGGATCCCAGTCATACAAAGGACTGGTCTTTTGTGTTGGAGAAGTTCTTACTGCTTCTGGTGTAGTTGGTGTGCTATTAATTGGTGTTCCGCAATTGCTACAAAATGAGGTATTGGGTTCTAATGGGGTGCCACAATTGCTACATGTTAATTGTGCTTGGGGTTGGCCGCAAATACTGCAAAATTTGGCGCCCTCCGGTAAGGGGGTGCCGCAATGTTGACAAATCATGATTCTCTCCTTGGCTTGTTTTGTATATGATAAGAATATATTTTAATTTTAACCCTATAAATCATAGTGATTCAAGTGATTTAGTTTCGGAATTTTTTCTTAAATGTTTCTGAATTTTTCATCTTATTGAAATAGACTGCTTCTTTTGATTTTATGCAGTGACAAAGAATGTGAATTGGTTTGGCACTTGTTTTTGAATACGCATAATATAATCGATATCCATCAGCGGTTTCCATATGATAAATAGGGAATCCCAATGAATTGATTTTACTATTATGAGTGGCATCAATTTGTGTTGGATCATCGGCTGCATATAGGCGAGTGAGCATTTTTTGGATATAAACGCGCACTGTTTGATTAGTACTTGTATAATCCGCTAAGAATTGTTTCTCTAGTTCAAATTTTTCGTAAATTTGTTGTAAACCTTTAGCATCATTTAGACGCTTTGCATCGTTCTCATATGCTTTTTCATCTTCCGCCATCAATTGTAGTTGCGTTTCTAGCTCATGAATTTTTTGTGCCGATTGATTTTCTTGGTCCGTCATCCGTTGTTGGAGCGATTTATTTTTCTCTTCGAATTCATAGCTACATTTTTGGTAATAATTAGATTCCTCTTGATATGTTTTATAAGTAAATTTATTAGTAGCCATTACGTAACCCTTCCCTTATATACACATTCATAAAACCTTCATATTTTATATAGTATCATACAACAACCTTTCGGAAAATCGTTTATGTGAAAGCTTTGATATCACTTACTATTTATTGTATATAGTTAAAAAGACAGAGTTGATATACGGAGTAATGTAGATATACTATAAACACAAAAAACTCTACCCTAGATCTTCTAAGGTAGAGCTTTCATCTATAAATCTCTATAATACGATACTTATTGTATCGTATGTTTGTTTGATATATAATTAACATAAGATAGTTAGGCGAGGTTGGGCCTCTCTTCGTCATTGAAGGGAGGGGTAAGCCTATGAGTGATTATGAAATCATTATGCTCCTATTACAGGTGATGACCGTGGTTATCGCCTTTGGGGCGTTAATAGCGCTTATTTGTCTAGGAAAAGACAAATAGCCCTTCATTTCCACTAACCCGGAGATTAGTAAAAACGAAAAGGCCATTTCTCAAAATTTTATGTTTTCCGAGATGAGCCTGACGCAACTACTCGTCTGACTATCTTCTTATATTATAACGACGGTTTAGTTCATCGTCAAATATAGATGATGTAAGTTGTTGCTATTGAGGAACTAATAGAGTTTTTGTCTAGGAAAAGACAAATAGCCCTTCGTTATCTTTGATAATTCGATAACTGAAAGGCCATTTCTACATGTATATGTAATTTAGAGATGAGCCTGACGTATCCACTCGTCTGACTATCTTCTTTTATTATAACGGCGATTTCATTCATCGTCAAATATAGATGATATATGGAGTTTTAGTATATAGTTTGTTATATAGGAGGTACTATGCGTCACGTTACGATTAGTACAACAGGTGTATTTAATACGATTCGGTCGTCCTTGTTCCCGCCGATAGAGGGGAAGGAAACGACGACGTTTTTGCTTGGCTTGGATTTTAATACATGCAGGATCATCCCATTTTATGATGAGGAGCAAGACGATGTGGTTGTCAATGGTCCTCATGTTGAGCTGGAACGGCAGTGGATTCGAGCGTTCGTCAAGGCCGTGTGTGTGGAAATGGGCAAGTCCTTTGAGGCGTGTTGCAATGCGTTCTTGTTTTCTTTGCCCAAGACAAATGGCGCTACTTTGAAGGCAAACATGGTAACATCTGGGACTTGCCAATCGCCGTAGACCCAGAGGCGACACAACCTACATTAACCGAGTGGTTAACCAACTATACACCGAAATTCTCTACCATTGACGAGTATAAGAAGGCATTGGTATCTTGGATGAGTTATGTATTCCATTAAATAATATTGTTTGAATAGTATATATGCATGAAAATAGCCAGTATCTTTGAAGAGAGGTACTGGCTATATCTATGGATTATATAAATTGACTATTGCATTGAAATTTGTGTTGTGTTAAAACAGTTTTAAACATGTTGTGTAGAAAGGCGATACATATGAAACAGTATTTAAAACAATTTGCTACATCAAGATGGTTTGATTTAATCGGCGTGGCACTCGTAGTTGGCATTGCAATCTCTGCAGGGTATCTTAATTCTCGACTTGAGAAATTTGTAGATTGGGGACCATGGACTGCGTTAGTTCCATTTGGCCTTATTTCTGTTATCAATGTTGGTATTTCTATGTTGTCTACACGATTTACTGGCCAATTGAACAAATGGGGTAACTATCTTGGCATTGTTAATACTGTGTTATCAGGTGTAATTGATTTCATTCTTGGTAATAAAGCCGCGATTATTACATATCCTGTTACCTTTATTATTTATACATTTGCTATAAAAAAATGGAAAGCATCGCATGATGGGATTCCTAATACGATGAGTCCATCACAAAAACGATGGGTAGGATCTATGATTACCGTGATGGCTTTTATTTTTTCTATCATAGCTAACTTTATTGGGTTTAGCGGTCATATTAATTTCTTATCGATTCTTACAACGATTGTATTTGCCTTATCTCTCATCGCTAATCTATTTAACGCTCTAAAATTAAATACGCAATGGCCATTTTGGATGGTCTATAATATCGTTCAGCTTCTAAAAGCATTCACTCAAGGAAATTTTGCCAATGTTGGTAAATATGTATTTTATATTCTTAATGCCATTGGTGCATTGCTAGTTTGGAATGATAAAGAAGCGAAATAAACATTTTGCTTGTATTCAGATTTATAGCCAGTATCTCGACAATGAGGTACTGGCTATTTTATGTATAGACAGGCTATAATGTTTATAAAATAAAAGCTTGATGAGGTGCATAGATTGGGGATTAGCATTGATGGTTATTGAAATTACTAAAAAGCATATTATTGTGGCTATTACATGTTTAGCAATTGGTGTTGCTATAGGTGTTGGTACAGTTATGTTGGTCAATCACGAATCAAAGAATATGGGCCAAACGGAGACAACGAGCGCACAAGTAAAGCCAGTTGAGGCACCAAGACAGGAAACGTCAACACCGACAAATCAAGCTAATACTAACTCGATAGATGTGTTTACGTATCGTAATGCCCGATTCGGCTTTTCTGTTCGTTATCCTAGTACATGGGTAAAGGGGCAGGAACCGACTAATGGTGATGGGTGTGTTATATCACCTCAAGATGGAACTATTGAAGTTACCGTATCTGGTTCGAATAATACACTTAATGAAACAACACAAGCAGCTTATTATCGGACTCTTAATGTAGCCAAGCAACGAGGTATACCTGGATTTCATACCGTCAGTGATGATTGGTATGTCGTAACGTATACTGATGGTACATTTATTTATTATGTGAAAGGTTTTGTTGGTGCTGGTTCTGAAAATAAATTGCATATTAAGTATTTACAATCAAAGAAAGATCAATATCAAGATGTAGTACAACAATTAGAAAATGGATTTAACCATGGAAATTTAGATGCAGGGCACTAACTGATGATATAACTATAATCTATATGTTTAAGAGGTGAGTCTATTGAAATATATGCTTGTAAAATTCTTATTGAGTTCTATTCTTATCATTGGTTGTATGGGACAAACTGCGTTTGCCAAAACTGATGATGCAGGTGTTTTAGCCGGATTAGAATCTAATTCGGATATGTACTCTTATTTGAATCATTACCATTATTCTTTATGGCTAGCAGATCATCGTTATTCTAGTCATGATATGTACATCTCTGCGGACCAATCAGTTATTATTTCATTATGGGATTATAGCACACCACCAAGTATGATATATATTACAAAATCAGGATATGCTACCAATAAAGGGGCCATGGTAGGTATGACGCGTAGTGAAGTGGAATCTCTTTATGGACCGCTTCTTGAGGATACTGAATGGGGCCGTCCGGCAGAGCCATATGGCGACATCTACCATGGTTATGATACATATACAGGGTACTATGTGGGCGAATACGTAGGTTATCACAATGAAGGCTTATCTTTTGTGTTCAATAAGTATACAAATCGAGTCGTATTGATTCGGTACCAACGTGATCGACATGGAAATAGTAATGTATTGAGTGATGTAAAAGAATATAACTTACTACCTTATTTACTATAGTGAATAGTATAATGTAGATATGAAAAGAAACCTCTACCTAGAATTTTTAGGTAGAGGTTTATCTATAAATCGGTATAATACGATGCTTATTGTTTCGTATGTTTGTTTGCTATATAATAAGCCTAAGATAGTTAGACGAGGTTGGGCCTCTCTTCGTTATTGAAGGGAGGGGTAAGCCTATGAGTGATTATGAAATCATTATGCTTCTATTACAGGTGATGACTGTTGTTATCGCTTTTGGAGCACTGATAGCGCTTATTTGCCTTACAAAAAGCAAATAGCCCTCCGTTACCGCTTGGTAGCTAGATAAACGAAAAGGCCATTTCCTAAGTAAATTAATTTTCGAGATGAGCCTGACGTTACGACTCGTCTAGCTATCTTCTTATATTATAATAAGGTTATGATATATCGTCAAATTAAGATGAATGAGCGAGTGAGGTATAGTGTTTCTAACTATAATCTCTAAGAGGAGTGTTTTATGTTAAAACGTATTTTTATAATGTTAGCAGTAGCGCTAGCTTTCACCATACCTAGCCAAGCTATATCGATACAGGAACTCAAGTCATCACCGCAGTTTAAGGTGATTTATGAGGTAACGCCTGATGGTCCTAATGCAGATGAGCATACTACATGGTATTTAGATACGAAATCCATAGAGGTATTAGAGTATGCGCCACCTATGTATAAAATTAAAGCCACGGTATATAATGCGTACCAATCGCCGCGGAAAAATGTTATTTATAGTGATTCCTGGATTGTATCCTATGATACTCGTTTGTCACTGGCAAGTCAGGTATATCGCGCGAAACAAGCGGGTGCTTCGTTGACGACAGTTATTGATGCGGCACAGACGAAAACCGGTATGACGGGCACTGAGGAACCATTGGGGAAATTCTCTTTTGACGGACAGTCCCTGCCGGTTCAGGTGAAAGCCTCGACTCGTGCTATTGTGCGCATGGCGCCTAATACAACACGCTATGATATAGCAGATACATTATTCTATGAAGCGTATCGTATGCATTTTGAGGATGTGGTGGTGAAATGAGGCCTATGATGAAAGTACTATATATGGCAATGGCGGTGGCGCTGTCTTGTGTGGTGCCCGCGCATAGCATGTCTATGCAGGAATTACAAAATACTAGCCACTATGAAATGCTTCGTGGCTTTGGTGAAAGCGGCAATGGTGATGGCACCTATATAGATAAGGATTCCATCAAGGCCTCTAACGGGCCGAATGGAACAAAGCAAATTACCATCACACAGTATGTGCTCATGCCTGCTGGTGACACGATTCAGGAAAAGCAGGTTCTTTACACCTTTGATACAAAGCAGTCCTTTGCCAATTTAATTAAGAAATTGGATGCCCATCAATTAGCATCGTATAAAGATCTATGGTTGTCTAAACAAAAGAATTCAGGAATTTAATCTACTATTATTGATTTTAAAGTGTTCCATGTAGATGGAAACCGATATGATGCACAAAGCGAAGCGAGAGATAGACGGATGGCAACGGCCCCTGTAGACTTTGGCTTTGCAGGATATCTTTTGGCAAACCGTCTGTATGAACGTGTATATAGCGTACAATTTGACGATGTAGTTGCGAAATAGGAGGCGCTTATTATGGCAAGTACAGTTATCTTATGAGACATGAAATTTTAAGCTTACAACGGACAGAAATCCTTGAATTAGAAGAACCGTTCTTCATTGGGAAAGTTGGTTCCTCTACGATGCTTAATGATGAGTGAATGTATTATGATGCATTTGGCACCTCGCTTGGGCCGTATGACTGCGCATTCCATCGTTTACCGTACATGCATGAAAGCCTATGAAGAAGAAGCCCAAATGAAAGATGCTTTGATGGCTGAGCCAGAATTTACTGAAGCTTTCACAGAAGACGAAATCGACTATATGCTAGATCCTCATAACTACCTTGGACTAGCCGTTCAATTTGCGGACCTGGTACTACAAAAATACTATCCTATGAATACTAAAAAGCCCGTCTTAAGACGGGCTTTTCTTATATATTTATCCATATATTTACCCATATATTTCTATTATTACTTTCTTGTTCTATCGTATATTAGTTCGTTCTATAATAGACTTAGGATAGTTAGACGAGGTTGGACCTCTCTTCGTCATCGAAGGGAGGGATAAGCCTATGAGTGATTATGAAATAATCATGCTCTTATTACAGGTAATAACTGTCGTTATTGCCTTTGGGGCATTAATAGCCCTTGTTTGTCTCACAAAAGACAAATAGCCTTTCATTTCCACTAATCTGGAGATTAGTATAAAACGAAAAGGCCATTTCTTCATGTTTTTATGTAAGTAGAGATGAGCCTGACGTCACTACTCGTCTGACTATCTACTTATATTATAGGGATAAAGATATATATCGTCAAATTGAGATAAACCTTATAAATACTAAATATATACAAAAAACTTATACGTACTAAAATATAAAATTACTAATAATAGGCAAAGTCTTGTTTGCATAGTATACTTATGCTAACAAGGTTGTGCTTATTTTGTTGTAATGTGAGAGAAAAAGAGAGGGTTTTATGTTACGTAAAAGTATAGTTATGATGTTACTAGCAGCTGCTTTCACCATAAATGTAAGTGCTGTACAGATCGAAGTACCAGCCGGACAGCCGCCTATGCCAGGGGCAGATGCGAGCATTCCTGCTAATGCGTATGAGAATTATCGGGCCGATAGCTTGAGTAATGTAGGAGCTAGTGATGTTATAAAGTTACATTCTGAATCTAAGAAGCGTATGGAAATGTATATAACTGACTGGGGACTAACACGAGATGAAGTCAATCAGATAGCAAGCGATTCTGAAAAGCTGATAGACTTAATTGTTAATGAGACTGCAGTTGTGTTGTTGCATGATGATCGTAATAACATCCGAGCATCTGTCCCTGGACTACTATTAGCAAGTAAATATTACCCAAAACGCAGTGATGGTGAACGTTTATCTATTGTAAGAGAGAATTCCATATTTTTTGCGATCGGTACGAAACCAAATTATGATGATGCATTAGGTAAACTAAAATCAGAGCGAAAAGGGGAGTTCATATATCCTGGTATTTCACATGGTAAATGGGCTATTGATACAGAATCTTTTGGTGAGAATACGCCTGCTATGGTTGCTGTAGTTGGTTTAGATAATCAACCAAATCAAGAATATATGATAGGCCTTAGCTACAAAAATCAGCCTGTTACCAATAAGATCGAGCGCGTTATGAGTAATTATGTAATTCCATCGATTCGTTCTTTAGATGACTTGGATCATTATAGTGAAAGTATCAGCTGGGATAATCTCATGTATCGCATTCCTAAAGGGCTTAAACTAACAGCACAGAAGTCATTAAAGGACTCTGCTAAAATAAGGGACTATCGTGGATTGGGGATGCAACTTGTTGTGGACAAGAAACCTGTAAAAGTAGATGATAAATATATTTACTCTTTTATTAATGAAATTTCGGAGGTAAAGCCGGAAAGCCAAATTATAGGTGATGCACCTATTCAAGCAGCATCTGTTTGGAATAATGGTGTGCCTAGTCTTTTGGTAGATAACTATCAACCAGGTAAAAAATCTTTAATGTATCGATTCTTACGCGATGACAAGAATATATACATTATGAGTTTAGTTTATACCGACGGGGCTGTGCCATATTCTCATATTCAGCTGCGTAATACAGTAGAATATTCTGACTTTGCAAATATTGAAACATTGAGGAATAAAGTAATCCGCATGCAAAGTCGAGAAAAGATGTAATACAGTTGTGTGTATATAGTTTGTAAATTTTAAGAGGGTTTTAGTGTAAAATTGAAAGTAAGTTATATACTATTGTGTCCGCATGAGAGGAGACCATTATGTCTAAAAAGAAGATTATTATTGCTGCATTAGTAGCCATTGTGGCCATTGCTCTAGGTTGGTATTTCTTGTATTTCACAAAAACACCTGTCTATTCTTTGAATCTTGCTCGTGAAGCCGTAGAAAAGCACGATGTGAATGCTTTCAAAAAACATGTCGATGTAGATTCTATTATCGGTTCTGGCTATGATGATGTTGTGGCTATGCAATTGGAAGATCCTGAAATTAAGGATAACCCACTTAAAGGCCTTGCTGAGGTGATGTTCCAAGGTTTGAAACCTAAGATTGTGCCTATTTTGAGTAATGAAATTTACAGTGCCATTGCAAAGCAACCTGAAAGTTCAGACCAAAATGCTCGCGAAAAACAAGCCGCTGATGACATGAAAGAAAAAACAGGTATTAAAGATCTTGAGTTCAAAAGCATTGGTTCTGCCACTGTTGATGGTAATAGCGCCGTTGTGCCTGTTACATTTAACTCTAAAGAACTTAACCAAGACGTAACGTTTAACCTTGCTATGAAAAAACTTGATGATGGCACATGGCAAGCCGTTAAAATCAACAACTTTAAAGAATTCCTTGCCCTTGTAGAACAACATGAAAAACAAGGTAAGGCAAAATAAGAATACGCGTTATATTAGGTAATTTGAAATAGCTACATAAAACTAAATAGAATACAAACAGCCAGTACTGTGATTACGGTACTGGCTGTTTTGTTTGTGTATCTTAAGATAGTAGATTAGTTGTATTTAGTTTTCTAGTTAGCGATTCTCTGGAAACACAACATGTTGCTGTAGTTTAAATTCAGGATTATTCGTAGAATCAAAGAACTCAATCATATTCCGTAATTTTTGGACTTCATCAGCACTTAAAAATTTTGGATAAAAGATGATATAGATAAAATGATAGGTACCATCATAGGATTCAAAGTTTAGGATGTGATTATCCCTATACGGTTCATAGCTGTGTATGGAGAGCCCAGGAATATTGTTATTCCATACAACAGAGTAATTTATATAATCTGGTGTTGGGTGGTACCGGTACATATCCCAGAATGAACGTAACTCTCTGTTAAAATTGTAATGACCATTAATAATAGGATTGCCAGCATACGGATTCTTAGCGGGATTGATAGTAGAAATGAAAAAGGTTATGGTGCCCTTTTTGTAATATCTAATATCTTGATATTCGTCCTTGCTTTCACCATCGAATATGGCATCCTTAGGTACGCGATACTGTATGCCGTTTAGATTTTCTATGCGTGAATATTCATTCAACTCATTGAGGTTTTTCATCGATGGAAGCACGTAATTGGCGAGTAGATTGTCAGTAGGCACCTTATTCAACACCGGTTTATTATCAAAATAGGCGATACCTGCGTGATATAGAGGATACCGTATGGCAAAGCCCATATGTTTAAAGTTGATGGTATCCACGGTCATCGTCGTTTTTTGACCATTTTTGAGGTAAGGCATTTTCATGCTGTCCCAAGTACTATAGGTAACGGTAGGGTATGAAAATACAGTCGCCTTTATATCAGAAATATGCTTTTCTAGATTCTTCTTTGCTTTATCTTGTAAGAACTTACGAACGTCCTTGTCTGTTAGTTTTTCATAGGCAATTTTAGTGTTGCGCCAATCCTGATCTTTGTAATCTGCATAGTCGATTTCTAGATTAAGATTGCCATTATCGGTTATAACGCGATAATCCTCTATAGTGCGATCAGGATTTTTATACCGACCAATATTATATTCACTCTTTATGCTTGCTACGGGGAATGAAAGCCGAATCTGGCTGTAGTGATTGTAAACGGAAATCACCGTATTGTGGTAATGTTCTCCGCGATATATGGAGGCTTCTTTTGCATAGGCTAGTTCGTTTCTGCTAATGCCGTTGGCTTTATCGGTGCTCTTTAACGTTTCTACATAATTGGCCACATCCTGTTCAATGGTTTGGTTTGTGGCTTGATAATTTATATACGCATCCTTTGGGATTTTAGGATCCGCACCAGGAATATTGACGTCGATGGCCTTTACTGGCGACAGTATAGTGCTCATGATGAAAGCACCCACTATGAGTGGTAATTTTAGCATAATAGCTTCTCCTGCTTACATGCTCCTTGTTATAGGAGCTATAACAATACTTATATTCTCTTTATTAAGTATAATTATATAACTTTCTTATATGTTAAGCAGTAATGAGTTTGCATGCCTCTATGCACTAAATTTTACACATCTACTCATTTATACTAAAGGTGTAAACAGCGTTAGCTTTCATCAAGATTGGTAAGATAAAAGGGGGATGTCCTATGAATCAAGGTTTAGTGCGCCAAATTAATGATATCGTTAGACCCTATCGAAAAGCGCGGATGGGTATGCTCATTGTGATTAGTGATCCTGTTGGCCAAAGTGGCCCGACGCCACCGTTAGCATGGCAGTATATGATTGGCCGAAATTGGTATAAGCATACGATTCATGGCACGGCATCCGTGAATGGTGTACATGGACAGCAGCCGGTGGAAATGACCTTGTTTGCATGGCCTGAAAATCGGATTGCGGACTGGCACAGCGTGGGCGGTTGGTATACGCAGCGGTATGGGTATCCTTGCGTGCTCTGCGTGTCGCCTACGGGGCACACCAAGATGCTTCGTTATGATCATGGCAAGATGCGGTATGGCGATGACTTAGGGGACTGGGATCCTCATCAGATTGAGACCTATGGTAGCACTGTTTTAGGTGAAAGCTACGCTTGTACGGGCATTGACGTTGATTATCGGCGTATGCAATTTCCTGAGTTTAATCGTCAAGATGGCATTCATTTTGGTGCTTTATCTGATTATATTGGCAGTGAATATATTTTACTATTCCCCAAAAGGCGTATTAGTTTAGTTCGTAGAGGAATATGGCGCCATTCGATTGAAGACCTCGCTAATATATGTAATGTACCCTTTGATGTAGTGGAGCAAACCTATCTCGATACGCCTGATGACCCAACGGAATATAGGGAAACCTTTTATGCTCTGTATGTGCGAAAATCAAGATTACAAGAAGTATTTGGCGTTTTGAAACGAACCCTTATGTCTAGAGCCATTACTTGGATGCTTTGTATCACACCAAGAGGGTATATGTATCATATTTCTCCATGTACAAATAGTGATACGGGGCTAACAACCAGCACCTTACCTAACATTGCATATGACCCACATGCCGATGAATTTTTGGCCCTTCTCGCTAAAGATAGATGGGAATTGTGTGGTAATTATGGACTGTTTTCACTTGATACATACAAATCATTTATGGAAACACAAGATTGCTACATCAAAACGATTTTGCCAGATTCAGAATTTACCTATTGCGCTCCGTCAGTCATGACCGTCATAGCAGGGCACAATATCATTCAGAACTTACTGAAAACACCATGTGTATGGGCATAAAAAGAGCATATATATCGTCAAATACGAATAAACCATAAAACAATAGGCACAATGCTTCTTAGCATAGTATACTTATACTAAGAAGTGTTGTGCTTATTTTATGTTGAGAGAAGAGGATGTAATATGATGCGGCGTAGCTTATTTATGATGGCGATGGCATTAGCTTTTACTATGAATGTTAATGCCGTAGAGATTGAGGTGCCGGCCGGACAACCTCCTATACCTGGTGCAGACAGGAAAATTCCTGCAAATGCCTATGAAAATTATTCACATATCAATGAGACGGCTGTTAAGGAGGTAGACGCATATGTGGCGTATGTTAAGTCTCATCCGAGAGCCTCAGATTCATTGATAGCAAAAATTAATCAAGAGAAACCTGGATATGATAAAGCTGTTAGATTAGCAGAGTTTTCACAATCTACTGTTGTTTTGGTGCATGACAAAGCCAATGCGATTCGTTTCTCTGTGCCTGATGTTAGTATTCGAGGTGATGTAATTACGTCGAATACAGAAAAAGGACCATTATATGCTGTTCGGAGCCTTACTGGATTTTTGCTTGTAGGTCCTCCTCATAGTAAGCAAATAAAGGGTTATGAGCATGGAAAGTATACATATGACAATTTAAAACAGGCTTCTTGGAAACTTGTGTCGGATCCTAAAGAACATGTGATGTATACTGAATTCACTCCGTTTAATTCCAACCATACGTATGGCATTACATATGGCCGTTCTGTGACGAAGAATGATCCATTCCAAAATCAACCTGCTGAAGTAGTCATGAGCAATTATATTATTCCATCAATTGAATCGATTGCGGGATTAGATTCTTATTCTAAGACTGAAAGATGGGGTAATTTTACGTATCGTATTCCTAAAACTGCTAAATTGATCAGTCAAACTGTAGAAGAAGGTCGGTATGAGGTGCGAACCTATGAAGATAAGGGAATCACGATTCGTGTTATACGTCATATATTTAAGAAAGATCATATAGATCGTTCTAGCGCCACACCTCAAATACTGTGGTTTTTGGATAAATATGGCGACCTTGATTTACCTACCCAATATGCTACCGTATGGAACAACGGCTTGCCAGGATTCTTGATTGATCGTCAAATAACCAAAGGTAACTCGTACTTGAGACACTATACAAAAGATTCAGTATATGCTTATAGTTATCGAATTCTTTATGATGAAAGTATGTCCTTATATAATCATAAACAGTTGAGAGATATGATTGAATATGTAGACTTTGATAATACAAGAACACTTCAAAAGGAACCGCAATGGAGAGTAGACGAGACCTATAAGAAGCAGTTAGAAGCAAATTCGGTTTATATTCCTTGGTATATGAAGAAAATAGCACTTTATAATTAATACTTTCACCAAGTTGGCCAAAGGCAGAGCAATATCGTCATTATAGACCTGGTCAGGTCATAGGGGCCTATTTGCCTGCTGAAGATATGAAAATTGCAGGTGTGTCCCTTGGTACATCTTTTGATGCAGTAAAGGCTAGCCTTGGTCAGCCGACTAGTGAAAAACGTGATGAGCTTACCTATGGAGGCATTAAATTCGGACATTCCTTGATGCAAGACAGCAGACCTATCGTATGGTATATAACCGTAAGCAATCGCGATGCTGTAACTGCTCGAGGCATTGCCGTTGGCGATACCTTGAAAAAGGTTATGGACGTCTATGGACGCCCTGATTTTATCGACTTTAATAACCGGTGGTTCTATGGATATCTTAGATATAATAGCGATAACATTCGCGGTATATTCTTTGAAAATAATGGTAGCAAGGTGACGAAGATTATCATAAGCGATAATTGAGTGATTTTTTATAAGAGGTGGTGACTATTAGTGTCATAGGCAGGTGTTGAAATTATCCGTGTAGAAAATCTTTATAGAATAAATCATCGTAGTTTAGTTTTATATTTTTACCTGTAAAATATGCAGTGATATTGAATTATACCTGTATAACAGGTATAATAAAGGAGAAATATTCTATGATTATTAGTTTCAAGGATAAGGACACGGAAAAAATTTATCATCAATTATTTACTAAACGATTTTCTCTTTCTATTCAACGTTTAGCATTGAGAAAATTGATTTTGTTAGATAATGCTGCCTCGATTAATGATTTACGATGGCCTCCTGGTAATAGATTAGAATTGTTAAAAGGTGACAGAATAGAGCAATATAGTCTTAGGATAAATAATCAGTATAGGATTTGCTTTCAAGTAAAAGATATAAATTGTTTTTATAATGTTGAAATTGTGGATTACCATTAAAGAGGTTATACTTATGAAAAATTATATTTCTACTCCAACAATTAGTGAGATGTTAAAAGAAGAATTTATGGAACCACTTGGCTTGACGGCGTATCGACTAGCAAAAGACATTAAAGTACCTGTGTCTAGAATTCAAGAAATTTTACATGATAAACGGAGAATTACTGCTGATACGGATTTACGGCTTTGTAAATATTTTGGTATGTCTAATGGTTTTTTCTTGAGAGTTCAAATGGATCTTGATTTACGTGAGGCTCAAACAAATAGTCGTTTACTTGAAACGTTACAGTCAATAGAACGGTGTAGCGCTATTCCAACAGATGATATATAAAACAATAAATTGAAATTAATCGATGTATCTGCTACACTATACATATGAATAATGATTCTTAGTGTTATATGTAGATAAAGGAGTTCCTATGTTATTTGTAGAATATCCAAAATGCACAACGTGCAAAAAAGCAAAGAAGTTCTTAGATGATCATCATATTGAGTACACAGACCGTGATATTAAATCTGAAAATCCTACAGCTGAGGAAATCGCTGCATGGTATCCTCAATCTGGTAAGGATTTGAAAGCGTTCTTTAACACGTCTGGCTTGATTTATCGTGAGCAACAATTAAAGGATAAGTTGCCAGGTCTTAGCGAAGAGGAAAAATTAGCTTTGTTGGCATCCAACGGTATGCTCGTAAAGCGTCCAATTTTGGTATTAGAAGATAAGGTCTTGGTAGGCTTTAAAGAAAAAGAATGGATAGAAGCACTAAATTTGTAATTAGCTGAATGACATCGTACCCCATAGTCTGATTACTATTATAAACGGCTGTAATAGCATGCGCAGTACATGCATGTTGTTACAGTCGTTTTTTGACAGCATATACAGTTTTTCGGTATACTAATAGATATTTCATTAGTTTTTCATTAATGAATCGTGAACGTAAGATATGAGAGAGTGTATATGCGATTTTTAGTGTATGTGTTGTGTGGGGTATTACTGGCTCCTACTGTGTGGGCCAGTGATACGGCGCTATCTACGAAAAATGGACAAGTGAATACTGAGGAATTTCATATTTCGCCGGCCTATTTGCCGGACCATCAGATTGGTGAAAGCGGACCGTTGGTAATGGATACAACAGAGCGTAAAACAACGCGATATTCTAATGTTGATGCGGTGAATTCCGCTATCAATGCAGTGGCTGTGTCCAATATCAACAATGATATGCATACCAATGGTAAAGCATGGATGAAACGAACCACCGTGGCGCTTAGCTTTCAGAAGGATTGGAAGCCCCTCTACAGCGCAGAAACGGTGCAGCCCATAGGCCATTATGACGACAAATCCCGCCAAGTTTGGTTTACCCAAGGTTCCGTGGCACGCGCTGCGGACGTTGGTACGACCCTTAACAGCGGTTTTGGCTATCGCCGCATCAGCAGTGATGACCATCATTTGCATGGCGCGAACCTGTTTTATGATCACCGTTTCAAGGGCCAACATAGACGCATGAGTGCTGGTCTTGAGTATCTTTCTGGTGAAAGCGAGTTCCGTTTCAACTATTATCGTGGTATGAGTGATGAACATATGGTCAATGGTGCATTGGAACGTATTACCGATGGCTATACCGTGTCCTATGGAAAAACCTTTAAAAATGCGCGCTGGGCTCGCATCTATGGAGAAGCCTATCATTGGACTCTGGACCGTAGCGCTGATAAAAACGGATTGCGACTTGGCACTGAACTGCAACTGACACCGCGCGTGTCTATTGATATGGGATTCAATAAACCAGAACACTCTTCCGGTAGTGCCTATGGCAAAATCATGTTCCGCCTTGCCGGTACCGATATGGCGTGGTACGGTGGAAAACACAAACTCGATACAGAATCTACAGTGCGATCTAAAATGCTTGAAACAGTAAGAAGAGATAATACGATCGTTGTGGAATAATAGAATGGGGCTGTAACAAACAGCCTCATTTTTAGACTCATCGGAAAATATCAGCGAATGTTATTAAAAAAGATATAAGTGCATAGAAGTACACAATTTAAAACGTTAAAAATATGCTATAATTAATATACTATTTATAATTTAGAGAGAGTGTTTATTATGCATATTACAAAGCCTCTACTATGGCTGTTAGAACCGTATATCGTATACAAAGCCTATTTGTGGGGGCTTCGTTTTTATTCGCATCCTGTGACTTGGGAAGGGGAACCCGATTGGTTTTCTTTGACACTAACCACATTGCTCGCCATTGATGCCATTGTATTGCCGTTATTACTGCTATACCTGCCTGCGTGCAATCCAGATAAGAACGTTCCACGATGGATTATAAAAATCGTCAATCCTCTAGATCGTTTTGTGGCTTGGGTTGAAAGTAAACAACTTGGGGCCGTATGGATGAAAATTATCGGTGCCTTATGGGCATTTTTTATATACCTCGTGCCTGTCTATATCGGTGGACAATTAGCTATGGCCGTTGTTGTAGCACTTATTTATGATGTACTCATCTGGGCAACCATGCAAGTATAATCAATCCATATAGGGAATTGTATAATCCTTATATAAATATAGAAATAGAAAAATCGCGACTAGTTAATTAGTTTCTAATCAACTAGTCGCGATTTTTAATTTATTAGACATTAGTAAGTCCTTTTTAGAATTAGAACAGGCCTGTACTAAATTGTAGAACCACATATGGTACTCATTAGAATTAGAACAGGCCTGTACTAAATTGCAGAACTATATATAGGGCTCATTGGAATTAGTACAGGCCTGTTCTATTTTGTAGGACACATATATATGTCTATTGGCCCTTATCTCCAAGTGTGAGCATTAAGAATACGATGGATATGATACATGAATAACTGCTCATGTATTTGTGTAATAAACACATGCAAAAATAGAATACAGTTAATAAAATCAGTAATTATCTAGCTTTATCCAAACACATGATGCGCACTATTAAAATTAACCTAAGCTTTGCCCTCATTCTGAATGGTATTGCCATTATCTTAGCCATGATTGGTACGCTTTCACCAGTATGGGGCGCCCTCGTACACAATGGGGGAAGCTTACTCGTAGTACTTAACTCGGCATTATATTGTCTTGGAAATATAAAACTAATTCTGACGAAGACAGAAATCCATATGTAGGCAAACTTGTAAGTAATCAATAATCTATATATAGGAAAACTTGTAAGCAATCAATAATTCATAGTAGAATACTCTCAAAAGGAGGTTTATCATGAATACATTAGAATGCATAAAAACACGTCATAGTACACGTAAATTCAAACCTGAACCGGTTGCACAAGAATTGCTCGACACCGTTATCGATGCAGGTCGTCGCGCGCCAACAGGGGGCAATTTACAACCTACACATTTTATGGTCATTACCAATCCGGATGTGTTGAAAGAACTCGTGACCCTTGTTCAAGAAGAGTATGGTAAGACAGAAGTAACGGAACAAACGCCACCATACATGGTGAACATCATTAAAATGTCCAAAGAGGGCAAATTTGTATTCCACTACAATGCACCAGTGCTCATCGTATTGGCTCATAAACCTGTGCTAGCCAATAATTTCTCTGATACAGCTTGTGCTATGGAAAACATGATGCTTGCCTGCAACGAACTAGACTTGGGATCCTGCTGGGTGAACCAATTACGTCACCTACAAGACAACGAACGCATAATCAAACGCCTTCGCGAACTTGGCATGGGCGATGATGAAAAAGTATATGCAAGCCTTGCCATCGGCTATCCAGACTTGCCAAATGGACTAAACCGCAGAGAACTCAATATCAAAGGGAATCCTGTAACCTATATTGACTAATAACTACACACCGAAGGGTCGCATATGCGACCCTTTTCATTTTTAGAATAAAAATAAAAATACACTTGCAAATATACCTATATGGGTATATAGTATATATAATAGTAAATACCTATGGGGGTATGGATATAAATTAGTAATACTATTACTAATGATACAGTTTAGTTGGAGGCAACTATGGCAACGCGAAGCACAATAAAAGACTGGTTTGTCAATCATACGAAACCAATACGAATGGTAATGAACACATTAGATTCTGCAGACGTAGTATCTATGCCTGTTATGCCCATCCATTGGAATAGCGTATCGCAAGAAGCTTTAACCTGGACTATGCTCGTTGATATGGCTGCTGTAGACGATAAAATAACTCATACCAATACATACCATAATTAAGGATAAATATATTTTTAATATCAAAGGGTGCATGGGATTGTATATCGAAAATAAGTTTTTGATGTGCAATCCCATGCACCCTTTTCCTTATAATCTTTATAAATTCCTAATGGATTCTAATATAAAATGCTATATTGCGATTAGCTAAATATAGATTAGCGTGTCATTTTGCCCCCCCTCATCTATGAAACCGTAAGTTGCTGAAGAATTTACAAAGATGTATTGACCGCTTAATGGAAAATTGTGTACAATTATTTTAGAAATATTAATGTGTGTGTAATGGAGGGCTAGTTAATGGCAAAAATAGGTACATTGGCAGGTTATAATCGCGTTTCAGAGGTTCCAGAAGATGATTATTTAATGTTGGAAAATCAATTGGGATTTCCTTTGTATGTAGTAGCTAAGGAAATCGTAAATGCTTATCGTCCGCATTTGGAACCTTTGAATTTGACATATACTCAATACATTGTCATGATGGCATTGTGGGAATATGGTGAATTATCCGTCAAGGAATTAGGGCAAGTGTTGCGCCTCGATTCTGGTACATTGACGCCGTTGCTTAAGAAATTAGAACTAAAAGGGTTCTTAAAGCGTAAACGTAGTCGTAATGATGAACGAGTGGTAATGGTTACTCTTTCAGAAGAAGGCCATGCACTTCGCAAGGACGCTATCGAAGTACCTAAGAAACTAGTAGCTAGCACGCAAGAAGTTTTTACTGTTCATGAAGCTGCTGAATTGAGAAAGTTGCTTAATAAATTATTAGATACCATTGATGCAGCGCATGGTGTTATCAATCCTGAAGATATTAAACGATAAATATGATATAATTTAATTAGATATTGTATTATTGGGTCATTGGGAGTAGACCTAGTGTTACCCGTTTAGGGTGGAGGCGAACATTATGAATAAGAAATTAGTGACTACATTTGCTCTTGCAGCAACATTATTAGTTGGTTCTGTGGTGAGTGCTGCTGACTGGAATGGTTTGGCAAATTACCCAGAAGTGCCAAACAGTGCTAACGGTACAGAAACTTACTACTTTGACAAAGCATCTCAATTTAATTTGATCGATGGTAGTCGCAACTATGTATTCGGTATTAATGTAGTAAATATGCATAACAACCAATATGGCGAAGCTACATTATTCAAATATATTGTGCATCCTAGCTTGCACACTGTATATCGCTTTGCTCCAGATGGTCAATTGTACCAAATCAATCCTGGCACAAACGAATTCAACATGTTCAAAGCTGCTTGGAAAGAAGTATATGGCACAGAGTTTGCATTCCCTGATGTAAATGCTGTTCCTGCAACTGTAAACGTTCATGCATAATAATTAAATACTTATAATGATACGTATAATGGTGAAAGTTCTTTATAAGGGGCTTTCACCATTGTTGTATATATATGAATGTATAGATATCATATAATTATAATTGTGATAGATAGTATGTTAGGTGAAAGTCTATTAATTGTATGTTAGATGAAAGCTTAATAATTATTTTAGGAGGTAAGGATGGCAAAATCTGAATTTGCGCAGGCCTATACGGAACGCATGTTCCCCGATATTGCATCGCCAGCAGGATATATAGACCCTGAGTTTGAAGATCTATTTGAAAACTTTGCCTTTCACGAGGTTATTATAGAGGATGGCTGTAATGTAGCGGCGCATAGCCGTTTCTTGGCCATTTTAGCTACCTTGGTTGGGGCAGGTGCCACAGATGAATATTCGTTGATGATGCCAGCTGCGTTAAATTTTGGTGTCATTCCCGATGAAATCGTGGAACTTATTTATCAAGCGGTACCATATCTTGGCATCGGGAAGGTGCGTCCGTTCTTTAAGATTACTAATAAGATACTCGATTACCGAGATGAAGAAATTCAAAATCCACATCGCAGCACGATTACCAGTGAAAATCGCCTTGAAAAGGGCATCGAAAAGCAAGTGGAAATCTGGGGCGAAGGAATGCATAACTTTTACCAATCGGGACCTGAAGATACGCGTCATATCAATAAATGGTTAGCCAATATGTTCGGTGATTACTATACTCGTAAAGGGCTTAGCACTAAACAACGCGAGCTCATTACCTTTTGTTTTCTCATGGCGCAAGGCGGTTGTGAAGCGCAGCTTAAGGCGCATGTCATTGGTAATTTGAACGTAGGAAATGATAAGAGATTTCTGATTAGCATTGCCTCCCAATGTGTGCCGTATATTGGTTTTCCTCGTGTGTTGAATGCATTGTCTTGCATTAATGCGGGCTTTGCCGAATGGGAAGCAAATCACTAAATGGAACACAAATCAATAAATGAGAAGCCAATTAATGAATTGGAAATAAATCAATATATGATGTAGTAGCCAAGTGCTATTAGATAACAAGGAGTAGTATGATTCTTTCTGGATTAAGTTTAATTATGATTATCGCGTCCATTCCGGCGCTAATCATTGCTGCTGCAGGGCACGAGTATGCTCATGCTAAGGCAGCAGATTTACTGGGTGACCCCACACCGCGTATGATGGGGCGCCTTACGATGAACCCTTTTGTACACCTTGATCTCATTGGATCTTTGGCCTTGATTATAGGTGGATTTGGCTGGGCCAAACCAGTTGTTGTAAATCCCACCAATTTTAAGGACCCGCGGACCGATGATATGATTGTATCCATCGCAGGGCCTATAGCGAATCTTGTGATGGCCTTTATCGGCTACGTTGTTATGCGATGCCTGGAAGCGGCGAACTTGTTGGGCAATGACTCCTTGTACCTCGTGTTGTTTCTCATCGTCGTGTACAACATTAACTTTGCCATCTTAAATTTAATGCCTGTGCCACCTCTCGATGGCAGCCATATTTTGATGAACTTCTTGCCTCTTAAATGGCAAATTCATGTAGCACGATTTAGCATGGTTTCCTTGCTCATCTTGATCGTTATATTAAATTCACCGATTGCTTCGCACATCTTTGTGCCCTTGCAAAAATCGATTCTCGGTGGTTTTGAAAGCATCGTTAACTTGGTGCTATAACCCAACAAAACAGCCCTTTAAACTTAAAAAAGCTATTAGTTGATTGTATATGATCAACTAATAGCTTTTGTGTTTTAGATGAAAGAGATCTATATATGGTCCTGCAAAATAGAACAGGCCTGTACTAATTCTAAAAAGCCCTGTATGAGGTCCTAAAAAATAGAACAGACCTGTACTAATTCTAAAGAGACCTATATATGGTTCTGCAAAATAGAACAGGCCTGTACTAATTCTAAAAAGCCCTATATGAGGTTCTGTAAAATAGAACAGGCCTGTTCTATTTTAAAACAAGGGATAATATTAAATGCGACCTTGTTCTTTTAGTTCCGCTAGTAATTTTACGATGCGCGGACCACAGCCTTTGCCACCACAGGCACCAGTGCCTGCTCTAGTCGCTTCTTTGACAGCTGGAAATGTATGAGCCCCATTAAAAATGGCCTCTTTAATCGTTTTGCGTGTAATGCTGCGACATGTACACACCTTTGTTAATTTGTCCAGAATTGCCTCTGGTACTTGGTTATTTTCAAATTCCATATATTCCTCTTTGACTCACACGAGTCATTATATACTAAATTACATCGAAACTTTACGATATAGTTTAGTATATCATAGAAAAGGTTGATTTGTTAAGTACATATAACATGGTCGAAGATGATATACTATAAGCATTATAAATTATACTTGGAGGTTAATATGTTACGACGTATTGTAGCAGCGACTATGATTGGTGCTTTGGCACTCACATCAGGTTGCGCATTTCATAATCCCTTTGCCAAGAAGGCAGAGCCTGTAACCTATGAAGCGGTGGTGCAGAGTGAGCTTTCACCAGAAGAAAAGGTAGATAAGCTTGTGGCTAATATGTCCGATGCAGACAAGGTAGGCCAGCTGTTGATGATTGGTATTCATGGCACAACCTTGAATGATGATGCGAAATTTATGCTCAATAAATATCGAGTGGGTGGCATTATCCTGTTCGACCGCAACATGGAGAGTAAGGAGCAGGTGAAAACGCTCATTACTGATATTAATAAGGCCGGTAAAAGTGCGGGTCTTACGCCATTGTTCATCGGTATCGACCAAGAGGGCGGCGCCGTGGCGCGTATGGAGGACAAGTTGATTAAGGTGCCCCCTGCAGAAGAGCTGGGTCAAGGTTCTGTTGACCATGCAGCAAATCTAGCCAAACAAGTAGGGACTGAACTTAAGGACCTTGGATTTAATATTAATTTTGCGCCTGATGCGGACTTGGGATTAACCTATGGTCGCTCATATAGTACGAATCCCGATCAAGTCGTGAAGTTTGCAGGTGCGGTAGGCAAAGCTTATGACGAATCTGGCCTATGGTATTCGTACAAGCATTTCCCTGGCATTGGTAAAACCGATGTAGATTTACATGCAGACACTAGCGTGGTGCCTGTGTCTAAAGATATGTTACTCGCTGAGGATTCAAAGGTATTTGTAGACCTTATTAAACAGTCGAAACCGAATACGTATATGATTATGGTATCCCATGCGATGTATCCACAAATCGACCCTGATCATCCGTCTAGCTTATCCAAGAAAATCATCACTGATTGGCTTCGTAAAGATATGGGCTATAACGGCGTCGTCGTTACCGATGATATGGACATGGGCGCCCTTGCCAAACACTATACCTTTGGCGATATGGCTGTTCAATCCATCCAAGCTGGCAGTGACATTTTACTCGTATGCCATGAGTATGAACATATGCAAGAGGCCTATAATGGGCTTATGAAAGCCGTCAAAGATGGCACTATTTCTAAGGAACGCCTTGATGCATCGGTGAAACGGATATTGCTTATGAAGATGAGCCATGGTTTATAAATACTAGGTTAATCCATAGTATATAGTGTATTCATAACAACGTATTTATCCCCTCATACAGGACTTTTTGATACCGATAGAGAATTACTAAGTATAGTTATTCTCTATCGGTTTATTTTTTATTCGTTAGGAGTGAAGTATATGTCCCGGAGAATTATGTTGAACGGCACGTCGTATTTTGGGCAAGGTGCGATTCAGGAGATTGTAAACGAAATTAAGAATCGCCATTTTAAAAAGGTTCTCGTTACATCTACGCCTGATTTATTTGAGTTTAAGGTTGCTACGAAGGTTACGGATTTGCTTGATGCGGCAAGCATTGCTTACGATGTATATGACAATATTAAGCCGAATCCAACCATTGAAAATGTAACATCTGGTGTGGCTGCTTGTAAGGCGGCTGGTGCTGATGTGATCGTTGCTGTAGGCGGTGGCAGTGCTATCGACACGAGTAAGGCTATTGCTACGATTATGACAAATCCTGAATTTAGCGATGTGCGTAGTCTTGAAGGCTTGGCGCCTACAAAACATCCTTGCTTGCCGATTATCGCTGTGTCTACTACATCCGGTACGGCAGCAGAGGTTACCATCAACTATGTTATCACTGACGTGGAAAAGAACCGCAAATTTGTTTGCGTAGACCCTCATGACATTCCAATTATCGCTATAATCGATCCTGATATGTCCGCGTCCATGCCAACCGGCCTATGTGCTTCTACGGGGATGGATGCCCTCGTTCATGCCGTAGAAGGGTATATCACGAAAGGTGCTTGGGAATTAACAGATATGCTTCATTTGAAAGCTATCGAAATCATCGGCCGTTCCTTGCGCAGCGCAGTGGCTGGCGAATATGCAGGTCGCGAAGCGATGTCCGTAGGCCAATATATTGCGGGCATGGGTTTCTCTAACGTAGGCCTTGGCATCGTTCACTCTATGGCCCATCCATTGAGTGCTGTGTACGACATCCCTCATGGTAAGGCTTGTGCTATGTTATTAACAGCAGTATTGAAATTCAACGCCCCTGAAACAGGTGCTAAATACCGTGAAATTGCACGCGTTATGGGCGTGCCTAATGTGGATGCTATGGATGAAAGCACCTACCGTCAGGCTGCCATCGACGTTATCCAAAAACTAGCCGATGATGTAGGCATTCCTAAATCCCTCAGCGAAGCTGGCGTAAAACGCGAAGATATTCCATTCTTCGCAGAATCTGCTTTCAACGACGCATGTACGCCAGGTAATCCACGAGATGTAACCATTGATGAAATCATTGGTATTTATGAATCTATATTCTAATTAAGTGTAATCAATAACAATATGGTACAGCATCTATATGATGAATCATTACTCATATAGATGCTGTTCTTTATCTTATGAAATTCTTCTACAAGGGAATTCTTGAAAAAGTAGGAAACGGAAAGTATACTAGTTATAAATATACTGATACGTATGTAGCGGAGAAACTTCGTTTAGAACGGATGACAGAGAAATCGTTATTGCCGTCCATTTAGAGAATCCTACATAGATTAGACTGATATTCGATATATTTTCCACGAGGAGGAGAATGCATGAAACTATGGAAACTAAATAAACGCAGCTCTACCTTGGCAGATATGTCGATGAACCGGATACTACTATCTGAACTCATTGCTAAAGGGGCCTTAGTAGGTATCATTGCAGGATTTTTTGGCGCTGCCTATCGATATTTAATCCTCGAGTCTGAGCATATCAGGTGGCATCTAATGGGCGATATTTCTATCGAATGGGCCATAGCTTGGCTCATTGCCATGGTAGTGTTTGCTTTTATTATCGATCGATTGTTGACGTGGGCGCCATTATCTGGCGGTTCCGGTATTCCTCAAATTGAAGGGGAAATGCTCGGTTTATTCGACATGAAGCCATATCGCACGCTTATTTCAAAGATGATTGGCGGCGTACTAACCGGCTTTGCTGGATTTTCCGTGGGCCGTGAAGGGCCAGCGGTGCAAATCGGCGGCTCTGCCGGTAAAATTGTGTCGTATTGGATGAATTCAGGCCTACGTGAACAACGCATTCTTACATCGGCTGGTGCCGGTGCAGGCTTAACTGCTGCCTTTAGTGCGCCTGTGTCGGGGGCTATGTTCGTCTTTGAAGAGGTGCATAAAAGCTTTTATCCGTACCTCGTCATTCCTACCTTCGTGGCTACGCTCATATCGAACTACATTACGGTAACTATCTTTGGCCTTACGCCGGCTCTCGGATTTTCCGTAACTTCAGGGATGCCGCTTGATTATTTTCCGGTTCTGCTCGGTGTAGGTATTTTAATGGGGCTCTGCGGTGTATTGTTTTGCCGCATGATATTTGCCTTTAAGCGTTTCTTCGAGTGGCTCAAGTGTTCTCGCTTTCTAAAGCTTGTGCTTACCTTTGTAACCGTCGCCGTTATCGGCTTTGATTCCCAGCTCTTGTTGGGCGGTGGCAATGATTTGGTAGGTCAACTGGCCTTTCAGTCTCATGGCGTATTGCTCCTAGGCGGCATTGTGCTAGGCAAAATTTTGCTCACTACCTTCTGCTATGGCAGCGGCGCACAGGGCGGCATCTTTCTACCGATGCTTGTTATCGGTGCATCAGCCGGTGCTTTTTGTGAAAGCCTGCTTTCATCCATGGGATTAATAGCTCCAGATTTTGTACCTCAATTTGTTCTTTGTGCCATGGGTGGCATGCTAGCGGCCGCTATGCGTACCCCAATTTTGGCGATTTTACTCGTTCTTGAAATGACGGATAGCTTTTCTAACATCTATGCCATCGGTATTGTTACCATCGTGGCCTACTTGGTGGCAGAACTCTTAAAAGAACCACCTATTTACGATTCCTTATTACAAGCTATGACAGGTCAAAGCAACCTAGAAAATGTTCAAACCTTTTTCCAAACCAAGGTGCCTGTAGTGGCATCCTATGTTGATACACAATTGCAAGACCTCAACTTGCCAGAGGGGACGTTAATTGTAAGCATTCGCCGGAATGGAACATACATCGTGCCTCTAAACGATGTAAAACTACAACCGGGCGATGAACTACAAGTATCGTGCGAACGAGGACGATTAAAAGCAGCAAAATCATATTTCCAATCTAATTAGTATTAAATCGTTTTGGACTGAGGTCCTACTAAAAAAGCCTCCACCGGCCGGGTCTGACTTCGGCCTGCGGCCTTCGCAGGGCCAAAGTCGATTTCTTCAGAGGGACCTCGCGTTTTCGTCTTAAATCTAACATAGATTGGAAATAGGATTTTGCTGTATTATTACAGGGAGTAGAGGAAGGGACCCGAAGTCGTTTTTTCGAGGCAGCTCACCTTTTTTATTTCTTCAATTATAGATTGGAAATATGTTTTCTCTGTTTTATTGTGGAGAAGTGTAAGGGGGGGCTAAAAGTGACTTTGGCCCTGCGGAGCCCGAAGGGCGTAGTCAGACCTGGCCGGTGGAGCTTTTAGCGCCCCCTTACACTTATCTCCCTTTAGTTTTTCTGTTATACTTACTATATATACAACAGGAGGTGCCGATATGAAGACGTATTCTTTTCCGTATGATTATAAAAGTGTAGATGTGTCTATTGATGAGCGGTTTGTGCAAGGGGTTCTTGTGTCTAATGCGGCGGCGTATAAGGCGGAGAAGAGTCCAGCTGAGCTTGTTGAGGAGGCGCTTGATCATCCGATTAATAGTCCGTCTCTTGAAGCATTGGTTGAGGGCAAACGCAATATGGTTATCATTACGAGTGACCATACGCGTCCTATGCCTAGTAAGGTGACGTTACCAATTTTGCTCCGTCGCATTCGCGCGGTGAATCCGACGATTGATATTACGATTTTGATTGCCACTGGCTTTCATCGGGCTATGACGCACGACGAGATGGTGCATCGGTTCGGCGAGGATATCGTGAATAACGAAAAACTCATCAATCACGATTCTGAGGATGCGGCTAATATGGTAGAAATCGGCACGTTGCCATCTGGCGGCAAGTGCGTCATCAATCGTTTGGCGGTGGAAACGGAATTACTCATCTCCGAAGGGCTAATTAATCCTCATTTCTTCGCGGGCTTCTCGGGCGGCCGCAAATCCGTGTTGCCTGGCGTAGCATCCAAGGTGACGGTGTTGGCTAATCATTGTGCCGAATTTATTGAAAGCGAGCATTCCCGGACCGGTAAAATCGATGAAAATCCGATTCACAAGGATATGTTGTACGCTGCACGAAAAGCGAATTTGCAGTTCATCCTAAATGTTATTATCGATAGTAAAAAGGAAATTATTAAGGCTGTAGCTGGTGATTGTGTAGATGCCCATAAGGAAGGTTATGAGTTTATTCGTTCCTTGTCTTCTGTGAAAGCTATTCCTGCAGATATCGTTATTACAAGTAATGGTGGCTATCCATCTGACCAAAATTTATATCAATCCGTAAAGGGGATGACGGCTGGCGAAGCATCTTGTAAGGATGGCGGTGTTATCATCATCGCTGCTTCCTGTAAAGAAGGACATGGGGGACAAGCATTATATGAGGCTTTCAAAAATATGGAAAGTCCTCAAAAAATCCTAGATGATATCCACGGCGTACCTCGTAATGAAACTAAACCATACCAATGGAAAATTCAAATTTTAGCGCGTATTTTGAATCACTATAAGGTTATCGTTGTGACTCAAGATTGCGACCATCAAGTCATTCGCGATATGCACATGACACCTGCGTCCACATTAGATGAAGCATTGTGTATCGCTCGTGGCATTATGGGCGAGGATGCATCGATTACTATAATCCCTAATGGATCTACAGTGATTGTAGAATAGTTACGTCTATTGTATTTTTACAATGGAAAGTCCTTTACGTGGTAGTGTAGGAGTGTGATTATGTCTGATAATATAGTTTTGTTTTATTTATTTTTTATTGTAGTTGGTTTTTTTACCGCTATGTTTGGAACGATAATTGGCGCGGGTGGAGGCCTTGTATTTGTACCATTATTTATGTATTGGTTCCCAGAATGGTCTCCATCTATGATTGTGGGAACATCGCTATTTTCTGTTATGTGTAATGCCATTTCTGGGTCATTAGCATATTTACGGCAGAAAAAGGTGTATGTTAGCGCTGCACTTATATTCAGTATTTCCACATTCCCAGGTGCTATTTTAGGTGCTCGTATGTCTGGATGGTTCACTGGTAATGGATTTATGTTTGCCTTTGGCTGTTTTATGCTATGTGCTTCATTCTTGATTGGTTTTAAGAACTTTGGTAAAAAAGGAGAGCGTAAAGAAGAATCTTTGACTAAAGATCAAGTGACGTACAATAAACCAATCGGTATTGCTATTAGTGTTATCGTTGGTTTCATCTCTAGTATTTTCGGTATCGGCGGTGGGCTAGTACACGTGCCTGCTCTGATTTACATCATGGGATTTCCCACACATTTAGCAACCGCTACAAGTCATGCTATTTTGGCCGTATCCACGTCAGTTGGTGTTATTACCCATTTTGTAGAAAACCATATCGTATTTAACATTGCTATCCCTGCCAGTATCGGTGCCATATTTGGGGCCCAAGCAGGCGCTCAAATAGCAAAACGCCTCAGAGCTAAGGCTATCTTGGCACTTATGAGCATCGGCGTATTTGCATTGGCTATTAAATTGATTATTGGCTCTGGGATATTGTTTTAAGTAGGATAGATATTCATATACATTGCTTTTTAAAATTAGTACAGGCCTGTTCTAATTTATATGGAGGCCTATATGTGAGGCTTTTAGAATTAGAACACGCCTGTTCTAATTTATAAGAGCACTTAAATATGATGCTTTTACAAATAGAACACGCCTGTACTAATTTATAAGAGCACCTAAATATGATACTTTTACAAATAGAACACGCCTGTTCTAATTTACAAGAGTACCTATATAGTCTAAACATAAGAAAAATATATAAAAGGGCTGTAACAGAAATGAGATTACCTCATTTTTGCTACAGTCCTTTTGTCTGTGCTTTTTAGCATCTATTCCTAAAACGCATAACTAATTTATATTGATAATTCCTAATGTATAATATACAGGATACTAGGGAAATTCACATAAATATTCATATATTGGTGTAGATCTGTATTCATGCTACATACCTCTTAATCCCCATGAATACACATATTGATAGGGGATACCCATAAGGGTTTTTATAAGTGGTTATCATATATTTTTATTGATGTGTGTTCCTAGGAAATGCACTTGTTTTTTTGGTAAATGAAATCAACTTTCAACTAAGATACATTTTGTATTGTGTATCTATAGAATTTATATTTCATATACAATTTATGCATAATGGTAGCGACCGAAATGAGAACGGCGTATACTAGTTATAAAAGAAATTTTCCTAAGGATAGGATTGGAGGCTTTTCAAGTGAGTATATTAGTTAAAGATTATGATCGTTTTGCCAAAGAGGCGCAAGCGATTTGTAAGGATCGTGTTTATACAGACCGTCTGCGCCGTTATGCGTATGGTGTAGATGCATCTTGTTACAGTTATTTACCAGAAGTAGTGGTAAAAGCAGAAAACGAATCCGAAGTACGTCGTCTTATTCGTTTGTGTCAACAATGTGGCACACCATTTACATTCCGTGCGGCTGGCTCTTCTTTGTCTGGTCAATGTTCCAGTGAAGACGTGCTTATCGTTTGTAATGATGGCTTCAAAAAAATGGAAGTTATCGACGATGGCAAAGCATTGCGTTGTGAATGTGGTGTTATCGGTTCCGATGCGAATGATTTGTTGAAACCATATAATCGTAAAATCGGTCCAGACCCTGCAACTCTTGCAACAGCATTGGTAGGCGGTATTTTGAACAATAACTCCTCCGGTATGTGCTGTGGTACTGCACAAAACTCTTATAAAACAATTCGCTCTATTCGCGTTGTCTTATTAGATGGTTCCATTTTGGATACATCCGATAAAAAGAGCATCGATCAATTCCTCAAAGAAAAACCACAAATGGTTGAAGATATTTTGCAATTGCGCAAAGAAATCTTGGCTGATGAAGAGTTGACTCATTTGATTCATCACAAATATAAAATCAAAAATACTACAGGTTACGGTTTGAACTCCCTTGTAGATTTTGAAGATATCATCGATATTATCAATCACTTGTTCATCGGTTCCGAAGGTACATTGGGCTTTGTATCTGAAATCGTGTACAACACTGTTGAAGATGTACCTCACAAAGGTTGCGGTCTCATGTTCTTCAGCACATTGAACGACGCATCTCTTGCCGTTGTAGCCTTGGCTAATATGGGCCGTGAAAAGGTTGTTGCTGCTGAAATGATGGACTATCAATCCTTAAAAGCAGTTCAAACTCTAGATAATGTACCTGATTTCGTTCGTGAAGTTCCAGAAGGTACAAGTGCTATCTTGTTCCAAACTGAAAGCTATTCTAAAGAAACTGTTGATAAAAACTTGGCTTTCATTAAAGAACAATTGAAAGACATTCCAACAGCTATTCCAAGTCTTTATTCTCAAGATCCTAAAGAATACGATTCCTGGTGGGCAATCCGTAAAGGTATCTTGCCAATCGTTGGTGGTCAACGTAGAAAAGGTACTACTGTTATCACAGAAGACGTTTGCTTCCAAATCGAAGACTTTACTAAGGGCATCGAAATGCTTACTGAATTATTCCACAAATACGATTTCGTTGATGGTGGTGTAATCTTCGGTCATGCGTTGTCCGGTAACGTTCACTTTAACATTACTCCTGATTTCAGTGACCCTAAAGATACTAAGAACTTCGGTGATTTGGTAAAAGAAATGTCAGAACGCGTATCTGGTTTTGGTGGTTCTTTGAAAGCCGAACATGGTACAGGCCGCATGGTGGCACCTTTCATCGAAATGGAATGGGGCCGCAAAGCGTACGAAATCAACCGTCGTATCAAAGCTATCTTTGACCCTACTCGCATCTTGAACCCTGATGTTATGATTACTGACGATCCAGATGTGTACAAGAAAAATCTTAAAGCACAATGTGTTATCGATGATGCTTTCACAATCTGTATGGAATGCGGTTTCTGTGAAAAGAACTGCCCTAGCCGTAATTTGACATTGACACCACGCCAACGTATCGCATTGTTGCGCGAAACTAAACGCCTTGAAAATGAAGGCAATTTCGCTGTTGCAAACGAACTTAAAAAAGGTTATGAATATTTCGGTGTTGAAACTTGTGCTGCATGCTCCATGTGTAAAGGTCTTTGCCCACTTAGCATCGATACTGCACAAATCGCATTATCCATGCGTCGCATCGATCCACCAGCACCTGGTTTGGCTAAGAAAATTTACGACAACTTCTCCAGTACTCTTGAAATGTGCCGTGCCGGTGTAAGCCTTGAAGGCATTGCTGGTGCTATTATCACACAAAAAGCAATTTCCAAAATCACTGAAGGTTTACATGGCGTAACTGGCGTAACACCTTATGTACCTAAAACAACACCTAAGGCTAATCGCTATAAATTGAAAAACCGCATTAAACCTACTAACTTTGAAAAGGTTGTATACTTCAGTACTTGTGCGAACCGTGCGTTCCGTCAAAACCAAGGTTATGATGATCAACGCAGCTTGCAACAAGTTGTTGAAAGCCTCTGCAATAAGGCTCAAATCGATATTATCTATCCTGAACATATCGAAAACCTCTGCTGCGGATTGAGCTTTGAAAACTACGATGACGTACATGAACGGGCTGTAAAAGATTTACACGATGCGTTGATGAAAGCATCTCAAAATGGTAAATACCCAATCGTTATCGACCATAGTGCATGCTTCAACCATGCATTCAAACACATGCCAGATTTAGAAATTAATGATATTTCTGAATTCTTATGCAAATTTGTAGTACCTCGTCTAGATATTACAAAATGCGATGAACGCGTTATTGTTCATAAACAATGTAAAATCAAAGTATTGGGCAAATCTCAATACATTGAAGACTTGGCACGTCTCTGCTCTGACAATGTATTCAATATTAAATCCTTCGCATGCGATGGCTTTGCTGGTCAAAAAGGTTTCTTCACACCAGAACTCAATAAATGTGCTACAAAAGACCTTGCTAGTGAAGTTTCCGAATACGGTGCTACACTTGGCGTAAGTTCCAGTTCTACCTGTGAAATTGGTCTTGGTGAAAGCGGCGGTATCCCATTCGTAAGCGTAGCGTACTTATTGGATCGTTGCTCTAAGGCTAAAAAATAAGGAATATTCAAAAATTTAATAGACTAAATAAAAATAGAGTGCTAACATTTTTATATGATGTTAGCACTTTGTTTTGTTGGCGTGTTTGTATTTATTGTTAGATATTTATTTTCTAATAAATATGGTATACTATATTTATTAGTAGAGTGTATGAAATTACCTACAATACAACAAATAAAGGACGAGTGGCAGCTCGTCCTTTTTCTTATATTATTATGCTATGCATCTTGGAGATTATTTAAGAATGGAATATATGATATGAAAAGAATTTTGCCTATACTTACATTACTTATATTTATTAGTGGTTGTGGAGTAAATCAGAATACCAATAATAGTAATACAGAAAGCAATGCTAAGAGTTCTAGTATATCCATTCAAGACAGTAGCAAAATGACTAATCTAGATAGCCACTTAACTGTCGCTAAGCAAGCCCTATCGTCTGGTGATTATAATAAAGCCATCGAGGAGGCAACAGCTTCTATTAAGAATAATCCAAATAATGCAGACGCTTATTCGATTCGTGGCTTTGCTACGGCTTTAAATGGAGATACTACTAAAGGCATAGCAGATACTAAAAAGGCCTATGATTTAGATCCTAATAATGTGGCTAATTACTATAATATGGCCATGGTCTATAAGCTACAAGGTCAATTACCTGAGTCTAAACAATGGTTTGAAAAGGTATTAGAAAAGGACCCTAATAATACCTGGTCTGTGTATGGTATTGCTACCATTTATGCAGACCAAGGGGATGATACTAAGGCCCTTGATTGGCTTGAAAAAGCAATTAACATTGATGCCTCTGTAAAGGCTGTTGCTGCTGAACAAGATCATTTTGAACGGTTTCACAATAATGCGCGATTTAAAACATTAGTAGGATTATAGTCTTATAAAACTCGAAAAGGCTAGATTATTGATAGTAATGGGATTGTCACAATGGATAGTAAACAGATGATTCGCCTTATTTTAAAAGTGGTAGGATTTATATATTGGTTTGTTTTTCTATACCTTGGTTGTCTAATGGTCATGGACTGGTCAGGGTTTATGTCACAACATAATATAGAAACACCTCTATTCTTTACATACTTAGTGTTTGTAGGTTGTTTTGTAACGCCGTATATTATGCTGTACTGGAAGAAGCTGAATCCTAATGCGAAAGCTCCATTTTTGGTGCGCCATCTCTCCGAATATATGGCGCGATTAGAGGATCGTCATAGTATATGGTTTGATGTATTATATGTACTAAAATTATTGCTCTATTTCGTAATAATTCTGTGGATGCTTTGTATCATATTACTCACCTTAGCAGTTATTGCGTGGACAGTACTCCTAATTTTGCTGAGTAATTAATGATGTGAATTTACATTGTTTTCTCTACTAACGCTTCTTGTAAAAGCTGGGAGAAATTGATACCTTTCGCTAGGGCTCTATCGTTAAGCCACGCAGGAATGGTTAAGGTTTTCTTTACGGATTTACTATTTGTAGCTAAATCAATATCTGTTTGCACTAATGTAGGATAAGTTGTATCCGTACAAGGTAAGTTACGTATAGATGTAGGTGTAGGTAAGCTTTCGCCATCTTCTAAGGCACCTAAAATATACAGTTCCATCGCCTCTTGTGCATTAGTTACGAGTTCTGTCAGTGTTGAGCCCGTACTACTTGTATATTCTAAGTCTGGAAACTCAGCCCAGAAACCATCAGTATCATCATGGATTATGGCAGGGTATATAAACTTCATAGGGCCTCCTTATTTAAGTAAATCTTTATCTTTCATATTCTCTCCTTACATAATAACACGTGTACACGTATAAAACCATTGTTAGGAGTTATTTCTTATTATTTATAATGGGTATATAATTAGAATATATAAACTAAGCTGTATATTGATGAAAGGAGAGAATTCATCATGAAACCACTTGGCAAAAGGATGGCAATGGCTGTGTTGTGTGCACTAACGCTGACATCACCTTTGTTTTTGAGCGGTTGTAGTATGTCAGAGCTATGGCAGGGCACTGAGCAGAGCCGTAAGGAAATAGCACAGCGGTCGGAACAGGATAAGGTACAATTATTTAATCAATATGTGAAAGCCATAAGCCGATATAATCGCATGGCTGTTATGTTTGATTATGCGAATACACCGACGATTAATGATTTAAAAGCAGGTAAGCATTTAACTGTATTTAATACACCGAACTTTAAACAGTTACAAAAAGAATTAGAAGAAGCTAAGCAAGCCGGTATTCCTTATGATGAAATGAAGGAGCCCCTAGATAAGTTGCTTTCAAAATTGAATGAAATCACACCGGTAGCCGAAGAACTGGATGCATACTATAAATCTAAAGAATACACCACAGATAACTATGCTAAGGAACAGCAATTAGGTCCAAAATATGTACAGTTGTATGAGCAATTTGTGCCTATCTATGCAGATTTTGATAATCTGATGCATAAAATCAACCTCGATCGATTGCAACAACAGTTACAACAATTGCGCGATGCAGGTAAGAAAAACGCAGCCGCAGCACAAGAGGTTCATTTGAGACTTACCGCTGTTCTTGAAAAGTTAGATAGTGAAAAACAACTGGATGTGAATGCCATGAATCAAGAGTTACAAGCTATTGGCGATTTGTCTAATGGCATTACTAACTCTAACTATGACACTGTTAAGACCTCTGTAAACTCTACGATTGGTGCTATCCGGACTTATATGGGTTCGAAACAAGATAAGGACTATACTCGTATGATTGAGGCTTATAACCATTATATTTCTAATATGAATACGACAAATATGAATGAATTAGATTAATAAGATCTGAGTTCATTTACGTTAGACTCGTGTAAAACGAACACATAAAAAGCTGTATTAAATGAGAATTTCATTTGCTACAGCTTTTTTGTAATGTATTCTATTTTTTTATCTTAATACGTGTCGTCATTTGATTAGATAGGGTGAACAATACGAGTGCCACCCAGATACAGCCGAAGGCTATGAGTTGGGCTGTACCAAAGCTTTCACCAAAGTAGAAGATGGCCAAGAAGAAGCCCATGGTAGGGGACAGGTATTGTAAAAAGCCGAGTATGTTAAGTGGCAATAGGCGGGCACCGTATGAAAAGAGGATGAGCGGAATCGATGTGGTAAGGCCGGCACCGATGAGGAGAAGACCGGTCGGTGTTAGGTTTTCGATAAAGGTCCACGAGGTGGTGTCTATAGCCGCTAAATACCATAATGCTATCGGTGTGATGAGCCATGCTTCGAAGGCGATGCTCGAGAATGGATGGATGGTGAGTCGTTTCTTAACGGCGCCGTAGAGGCTAAAGGATACGGCTAGGATGATAGAGACGATGGGCAATGTACCTAGTTGAACAGTCATGATGGCCACACCTAAGAATGCGATGGCAATACTTAGCTTTTGTGGCCAAAGTAATCTTTCTTTATAGATTAGGATACCCAGCAATACGTTGAGCAATGGATTGATATAATAGCCAAGGCTCGTGTCGAGTACGTGTTGGTTTGTAACGGCCCAAATGTAGGTGAACCAGTTGATGCTTATAAGTATAGCAGCCAGTAATAGTAGGCCTAATTGCGTAAGATGGGTGCGTAAAAGTTGTATGTCCATACGCAGTTGTTGGCGCCCTGTGGCGATGACGAGGAAGAACATCCAAAATCCGGACCAGATGATGCGGTGCGATAATACGGAAAAGGATGATACTTGGTTTAAAAGCGCCCAATAGAGGGGCAACAACCCCCAAATTAAACAGCACAGCAATGTGGTGCTGAGCCCCTTTTTGTTTATTTCGTTCATAATACGACCTCCCACTAGTAGAATTATTATAACATGGTGGTAGTATAGCAGTAGCAAATTATAGAGGTGATTTCTCTAAATTGCACCTATGCATTTTTATCATTCTATATATGCGTTAGTTATAACTTGAAATTTGCTACTTATGATTAACTGTTATGTTCATTGACTTTGTGCATATTTTTACACTATATTGGACTTAGAACAACGAATATAGAGAATAGGTGTCGCAAGACTTAATAGAGAAATCGGTACAAGCCGATGCGGTCCCGCCACTGTAAGGACGAGCCTGCTTTCATACATGTCACTGGAGCAATCTGGGAAGGCGAAAGCAAGGTGTTGAGCCCGAGCCAGGAGAACTGCCTATTTGATAATCACCGTTATGTACCTACGAGCGATAGGAAGGGGATTGAGGTATACTTTTTACAATAGTTTTAGTGTACCATTCAATATGTAACCTAACGTGTCACTCTCGGGTGGCACGTTTTTTTATTTGCCACGCTAGAGGGTCGTTCATATATGGCATAGGCTTAATAGTTTGACTGGAGATCCATCATCATGATGGATATATATTTGGCACCTATGGAACTCATATACGAAGCAACTCACTGGTACGGTGCGCTGTTCCCCCTGTATGGTTTCAAGTTGAAAAGGAGGCACATATATGTCTGACAAAAAGACTTCAAAGGACACTGAACGCGATTTACTGGCGCCTGTATCCTTTGATGAGTTTGAGAAACCTACGTATGAACGATGGCAGGCTGAGGTTGAAAAGGCGTTAAAAGGTGGCGATTTCCATAAAAAAATGTTCACCAAAACCTATGAAGGTATTACGTTACAACCTATCTATACACCTGCATTGCATCAGGAAAAGATTCCAAAGGGCGTTTATCCTGGCGCTGGCGAGTTCCTACGTGGCACGAAAGCAAGCGGCTATATCAAAGATTCTTGGGGTGTATCTCAATATGTTGATGAATCCTTACCGAAGGATGCCAATCATGCAAGTTTATACGAAATTGTGAAAGGTGGCACTATTCACAACATTCGTCTTGATGAAGCAACACGCCATGATCAAGATGTGCAAGTAGGCGCATCTGTTGGTGTAGGCGGCACATCCTTGTATACGATGGCCGATTGCAGCCAATTAATTGAACGATTTAATCTTAAGGAAAATCCTTTATACATTGAAACTGGCGCATCTGCAGCGATTTTGCTCGGTATGTTGTCGGCTACTGTGAAAGCTTCTAAAAAGCAAACATCCGATTTGAAAGGTCTCGTTGGTGCAGATCCTATCGGCGTGTGGGCTAAAGACGGTGCATTGCATATGTCTTTAGATACTGCTTTTGATGAAATGGCACATACTGTTGTATGGGCCAAGGATCAAGCACCTGAGCTTAAAACCGTGCTTGTATCCGGTGATGTATACGCTAATGGCGGTGCCAACGATGTGCAAGAGGTTGCCTATGCATTGGCAACAGCTGTTTGCTACGTGCGGCAATTAGCACAACGCAACATCGATATTCATACCATTGCTAAGAGCATGATGTTTACATTCTCCTTGGGTGCAAACTTCTTCATGGAAATTGCTAAATTGCGTGCGTTGCGCGTGCTTTGGGCTCGCATTATGGAGGCCTTCGGCGCTGGTGAAAGCGACCGTGCCGTTCATGTACACGGCAGAACATCTGCTTTCACAAAAACCGTATACGATCCATATGTAAACTTGTTGCGTAATACAACACAAGCATTCTCTGGTGTTGTAGGTGGTCTCAATAGTCTTGAAGTTTCTCCATTTGATCAACCAATTCGCAAATCCGATGAATTCTCTCGTCGTATTGCCCGTAACATTCAAGTTATGTTACAAACTGAATTCGAATTGCGTCAACCAGTTGATCCTGTAGGTGGTTCTTGGTATGTAGAAACATTGGCAGCGGAATTATGCGAAAAAATTTGGGATGAATTCCAAACTATCGAGTCTAAAGGTGGCATTATCGCTGCCTTGAAGGAAGGTTATCCTCAAGCGCAAGTTAAAACAATTCTTAATGAACGCTTTAAAAACCTTGCATTCCGTAAGGATGTAGCGGTTGGTAATAACATGTACGCTAATATGACGGAAGAATTGCTTGATCCAAAACCTGAAAATCAAGAAACATTGCGTCAAAAACGGGTAGCTCATCTCGAAGAATACTTGGCAACTGCAGATTCAGAAGCGGTTGTAAAAGCCCAATCTACACTCGAAGCAAGCACAACAGAGCCAGGTGCATTGATTGGCCTTATCGAGCTCGGTGCATTGCAAAAAATGACAATGCGTCAAATCCGTAAGGCTTTGGATGCGGGCGATATTTCCTCCGAAACAATCGAACCTATTACGGCTCATCGTTGGACGGAACAATTTGAAGCTCTTCGTATGCGTACGGAAAATTATAAACAACGCACAAAAGATAATGTGAAGGTATTCTTGGCTAATATGGGCCCTATTCCTCAACATAAACCTCGTGCGGACTTCTCCACAGGCTTCTTTGAAGTAGCGGCGTTCGAAGTAATCAAAAATGATGGTCATGAAACAACGGCTGATGCGGCTAAAGCAGCTCGTGAAAGTGGCGCCGATGTGGTAGTTATCTGTTCTACAGATGATACGTATCCTGAATTGGTTCCACCACTTGCGAAAGAATTGAAAGAAACTATGCCGAATGTAACGGTTATTTTGGCAGGGGCACCTTCTAAGGACCTAGAGCCTGTATATCGTGAAGCAGGTGTAGATGATTTCATCTCTGTTCGCGCAAACTGCTACGCTATTTTAAATACGTTACAAGATAAGAAAGGGATGTGAGCTCATGTTTAAAAATCCAGACTTCTCCTCTCTTGGCTTGGGATCTCAGTCTGCCACATCGCGCGATGCATGGCTTGCTGAACTTAAAAAAGAAACAGGAAAAAGCTTTGAAGACTTATATAACACGACAATGGAGCAAATCCAATTAAAACCTCTCTATACAGAGATGGATTATGAAGGGATGACACACCTTGACTATATGGCTGGTGTACCTCCATTCTTGCGTGGACCTTATTCCACAATGTACGTAACTCGTCCTTGGACAGTGCGTCAGTACGCTGGTTTCTCTACAGCCGAAGAATCCAATGCGTTCTATCGTCGTAACTTGGCAGCAGGCCAAAAAGGTTTGTCTATTGCCTTTGACCTTGCTACTCACCGTGGTTATGACTCCGACCATCCTCGCGTAGTGGGCGACGTTGGTAAAGCGGGCGTTGCAGTTGACTCTATCCTCGATATGGAAATTCTATTCTCCGGTATCCCTCTTGACCAAATGTCCGTATCCATGACAATGAACGGCGCCGTATTGCCTGTTATGGCATTCTACATCCTAGCTGGTGAAGAACAAGGTGTTGATAAAAAGGTTATGGCCGGTACAATCCAAAATGATATCTTGAAAGAGTTCATGGTACGTAATACCTATATTTACCCTCCAGCTACGTCCATGCGTATCATCGGTGATATCTTTGCGTATACATCTCAAAACATGCCTAAATTCAACAGTATCTCTATTTCTGGCTACCATATGCAAGAAGCGGGTGCAACGGCGGATATCGAATTAGGTTATACATTGGCCGATGGTCTTGAATACATCCGTACCGGTGTCAATGCAGGCCTTCATGTTGACCAATTCGCACCTCGTTTGTCCTTCTTCTGGGCTATTGGCAAAAACTACTTTATGGAAGTGGCTAAAATGCGTGCGGCTCGTATGTTGTGGGCTAAGATTATTAAGAGCTTCGGTTCTGAAAATCCTAAATCTATGGCTCTTCGTACACATAGCCAAACATCTGGTTGGTCCTTAACAGAACAAGATCCGTTCAACAACGTGGCTCGTACATGTATGGAAGCGATGGGCGCCGCATTGGGCCATACGCAATCCCTACATACGAATGCGCTTGATGAAGCTATCGCATTGCCTACAGACTTCTCTGCACGTATTGCGCGTAATACACAACTTTACATCCAAGATGAAACTAAGGTATGTAAGGTTATCGACCCATGGGGCGGTTCCTACTATGTAGAAGCATTGACTGACGAATTGATCCGTCGTGCCTGGGGCCATATTCAAGAAATCGAATCCCTTGGCGGTATGGCGAAAGCGATTGACACAGGTCTTCCTAAGATGCGTATCGAAGAGGCGGCAGCTCGTCGCCAAGCTCGTATCGACTCTGGCCGTGAAGCTATCGTTGGTATCAATAAATACCGTCTAGATAAAGAAGATCCATTGGATATCCTCGATGTAGATAATACAGCTGTACGGGAAGCGCAAATCCGTCGCCTCGAACAATTGCGTGCTAACCGTGACGAAGATAAGGTTCAATCCTGCCTTGAAGCGATTACTAATGCTACAGAATCCGGTGAAGGCAACTTGCTTGCCCTTGCACTTGAAGCAGCTCGTGCTCGTGCATCCTTGGGTGAAATTTCCTTTGCTGTTGAAAAGGTTTGTGGCCGTCATAAAGCGGTTATCCGCTCTATTTCTGGCGTATACTCCAGTGAATATGAAGATGATGATGTAATCAAAGAAGTACGTCAAATGGCAGATGACTTTGAAGAACTCGAAGGTCGTCGCCCTCGTATCATGATTGCGAAGATGGGCCAAGACGGTCATGACCGCGGTGCCAAAGTTATTGCTACATCCTTCGCGGATATGGGCTTTGACGTGGATATCGGACCTTTGTTCCAAACTCCAGAAGAAACAGCACAGGATGCTGTGGATAATGACGTTCATATCGTCGGATTTAGTTCTCTTGCGGCAGGTCACAAAACATTGTTACCTCAACTTGTGGAAGAACTCAACAAGCGAGGTCGTGGAGATATTTTAGTTGCCATCGGCGGCGTAATCCCTGCTCAGGACTATGAGTTCCTACGCGAACATGGCGCAGTGGCTATCTTTGGCCCTGGTACAGTTTTGCCAGTAGCGGCGAAAAAATTACTAGAAACATTGACTAGCCACGTTCAAGACGAAGGCAATGACTGATAATAAACGGTCTACTCCGGATGAATTGCGCAATGCACAGGACGCTACTTTTACCACTGGTGAAGGTAAGGCGCCAGAATTAGGTGTAAAAAACGCAAGCGCCGAGGGTAGTACCTACCGTCCCGACTGGGTGCCAGAAGATGCGAAAAAAGATGATACCTTTGCGTGTCACGTGATGAAAGGCGTCAAGGAAATGCACGACGGCCTCTTGTCTAGCTCCACTCATCTGGCTCCGTCGGTACGTCCCGTACAGCGGCGAAAGAAGTTAACTGTCGCTGATTATGTACGCGGTATCGAGCAGGGGGACCGCGTTATACTTTCACGGGCTATCACATTAGTAGAAAGTAATAATAAGGACCATTTCAAACTAGCTCAACAAGTATTGCAAGCCGTATTGCCTCGTACGGGCAAGGCGTTGCGCATCGGTATCACCGGTGTACCTGGGGCCGGTAAAAGTACATTTATTGAAGCCTTTGGTAACATGCTCATTGAAGCTGGTTACAAGGTTGCCGTACTTGCTGTAGACCCTACAAGCCAAGTCACAAAAGGCAGTATTTTGGGCGATAAAACGCGGATGGAAACGTTGACGAAGCATCCTGAAGCCTATATTCGTCCATCGCCGGCTGGTGGTACACTAGGCGGTGTAGCTCGTAAAAGTAGAGAAACGATGCTACTTTGCGAGGCTGCTGGATATGATATTATTCTTGTCGAAACCGTTGGGGTTGGGCAAAGTGAAGTCACTGTGCGCTCCATGGTAGACTTCTTTATGCTCATCGTGCTTACTGGTGCAGGCGATGAATTGCAAGGCATCAAAAAAGGCGTTATGGAACTTGCCGATGCTATTGTAGTCAACAAGGCTGATGGGGATAACCTCAAGCGCGCTCTCATCGCTCGTAGCGATTACGATCGGATGTTGCATTACATTCGTCCTGCTACGGAAAAATGGAAAACCCAAGCCTACACATGTTCTGCCGTTACAAAGGACGGCCTCGACGAATTGTGGGATGTCATTCAAGAGTTTACTGAACAAGGTAAAGACAATGGCGTATTCCTCAAACGTCGTCAAGAACAATCCCTTCGTTGGGTACGCGATATGATTGACGAACACTTGCACAACCTATTCTTTAACAATGTAGTCATTCAAGGTCGTATGGGCGAAGTAGAAGCCGCAGTTTTAGATGGCGAAATGAGTGAATCACAAGCCGTCGAAGAATTAATAGGCGTCTTTGACAAGTCCTTAAAATAAATTCTATACATATAGGCATAGTATCTATACTGCTATCGGTTTGTAATCGATAGGAAATGATAGGTACTATGCCTTTTTTTCATGAAATGCATAAGTATGACTTTTGTAAAAATCATATTTAGTATATAATTTAGTTATAGATGTATACTTCATGGGTTATTTTAAAAGGAGAGATTTATTTTGAATCCATTAGTAAAAAAACTGACAACAGCAGTATTGTGTGTAACTGCTCTTACATCCCCATTATTCATGAGTGGCTGTAGTTTTTCTAAGATTGCCAATGGGGTGCAACAAGGCGCTCAAAAGGCATCGCAACAGGACATTAAAGTGTTCAATAACTATATCGAAGCGATTGGCGATTTTAATAGTTGGTCCGTACGCTTTGGATATGCTATCAATCCGTCCGTTCAAAAACTAAAAGAGGGGCAACATTTAACAAGCTTCATGGCACCACACTTTGATACCTTACAACAAAAGTTGCAAGCTGCTAAAGACGCTGGCGTACCATATGATGATATGAAGGAACCTTTAGACAACGTATTGGCTGTATTAAAGGATATTGTACCAGTAGCCAGTGAATTGGATACGTACTACCAAACTAATTCATATCAAGCAGATAATTATGCTAAGGAACAACAATTAGGACCTAAATACGTTCAACTATATGATCAATTCTATGCAGCATATAATCAGTTAGACGCAGTAGTTCACAAACACAACACAGAAAATCAACAAGAACAGTTGAAAGAACTTAAAGATTCTGGTAAGAAAAACGCAGCCGCTGTTCAAGAAGTTCATTTACGCTTAACGGCTTTATTAGATGGCTTTGAAGAAGGCAAACAAATCGATGTAAATGCAGCTAACCAAGAGTTACAAGGCATTATGGATGTAGCTGGCACCGTTACGAGTCCAGAATATAACACTGCTAAGTCTCAATTAAATACAACGATTGGTAGAGTTCGTACATTCTTAGGTGACCAATCAGCTGATCATTACAATGATATGATTGAATCTTACAATCGCTTCATTGGCAGCATGAATCGCTTGGATATTAATAAACTTGATAAATAATATCTAGCTATGTACGAATCGATTCTGTGCCATTTATGAAAGCCTGCGCTTCATAGCGTGCACAATATAAATAGTACATATAAAAAATTCATACAAATGTACATAAAATTGTACTAAAAAGGGCTACATCAAATAGCATGTCTATTGATGTAGCCCTTTTTCTGTATTTTCTTATACTAGTTAAGATCTTTGTCAGATTGTATGCATCAATTAGTATATTTTTACTCATCTATCGTAAGCCCCATATGTTTTGATGTATGAAAACGTGGTATAATTATTAGATAAGAGCCTAAATCGGTGTGGGTTTTGGAGGTTAGTATGAGTAGTATTACACATTTATTTGTAGCTGGTGGTTTCGTTATGTATCCACTCGTTATTTTCCTTGTGGTGACACTAATGATTGGTATAGAACGATTCTTTCTATACCGTAAATTCCGTAAGGACATGCGCCAATTTACTGCTGTTCTAAATAATCATCCAGGTTGGATTATGCTTCCAACCGTATTAGAACGAGATACACAAAATCTAGGCACTCTCTTTGCAAAGGCTTTGCGCAGTGCAAAAAATTACAATGGTTTAGAAAACCGTTTGCAAGATTTGGTAGGCTATACCGATGAACGATTAAAACGCGGCCTTGGGTGGCTTAACATGATCGTTACCATGGCACCGTTGCTCGGCTTGCTCGGTACCGTTCTCGGTATGATTCGCGCTTTTGCCGTTGTAGGTGGAGATATTGGAGCGCCTACTATCATCACCGGTGGTGTATCCGAAGCCTTGGTAGCTACTGCTACAGGTCTTACGGTGGCCATCATTGCTCTTGCCTTTCACTGTTATTGTGCAGCAAAGGTGAATGATTTTATCGTAGCCTTAGAACATGAATGTGGCAGCATTCTCGATGCGTACAACGAGGAACATGACCTATGAGACGTCGTACATTAGGAGTGAAAAAAGAACCGACCATTATGATCATCCCTATGATTGATATCGTATTTTTTCTATTGGTATTCTTCATGGTCGGCACTTTATACATGAATACGGAGCAACAAATCCCGTTAAATTTACCATCCACATCGACTTCGACGGCTAAATCCATTGAACCGATTATCATTACTCTCACCACATCGCATAAACTCTATATCGATAACCGCGAAATTTCTGCGGATAATCTGTCCCAAGAGGTACAGGATATCGTGCGGACCACGCCACGACAGGCCTTTGTTATTCGCGCGTCTAAGGACGTGTATTATAACGAGGTCATCGCCCTTCTCGATATGCTGAAAGTAAATGGCGCTAAGTACATTAGTGTCGCTACGGATCGGAAGTGATTCTATGTTTGAATCCCATTATTTTCGACCGTTTTTGATATCCCTGTGCATCAGTATTCTCATGATAACGGGCATGGGGCTTTCACTAAAGGGCATGAGTGGCACTGGTGCAGGCCAAGAGGCAGCTGAGATTAGCTTTGATTTGGCCGATGCTGGTGAAAGCGAACACGCCGAGGATCATCCGACGGTAACGCCGCCACCAGAGGAGGCAAAACCGCCTACAGATGCACCTGCGTCGGTAGCTCAGAAACAAGAAACGAAACCGTCTGTAAATACCGTAGAACCACAGAAAACTATAGATACAGAACAACCAGCACCGGCTACAAAACGTGAATGGGCTGTTCCAAAGGCCATAGAATCTGAGGCCACTGGCGGTGAGACGGGCGTTGTGACACATCAAAAACAGGAACAACAAAAGAAATTAGTAGGCAATGACGTATCGACGGACCCTAATGCAGTAGGCAATGGTCTCGATAATACAGACAAAGACCTATCCTTTTTTGCAGATGCACTTAATTTGCTAACACCAGGCCAACGGGCGTGGCTTGAACAATCGGACATTAATCCTACGGAATATTTGCGCCAAGTAAAAGAACAAGGCCAATCTTCATCCGTGCGCGGCGAAGCCGTTGTGCGCGTTAACTTTGACGCCAATGGCAATGTCATCGTCGGTGTTAATACACCGCGTATCGTAGAGGACTCTGTTCCTCCCGATGTACGAGATGAAGCCATTCGTATCATCAAGAATAGCGGTAGCATTATCAATAAACGAGGACAAGTTGTATCCCTTGCCATTCCTGTCGTACTAGGACAATAAAGAGGCATACCTAACATACAAGAACGTATGTAAGATATGCCTCTTTTGTTATGCGCACTACATGCTATTTTAGAAATTCGTTATTCGACTACGTGCTATGTTATAAATTCGCTGTTCAACTACTCACTTTTTTAAAGCCGTTTTCGTGCTATTGAACACCGCATAGTAAATGATGACGCCACCGATGAACAATGTCACTTGCATTTGTGTAGTATATTGATCGACGCGCCACAACGCAAAGGCATAGAAGAACATGGTAATGAGCATAATTAAGAAAGCCACGATGCGACGCACATTTGTATGAACTACATCGGATGTAGCGATGCGACCTTTATTGATGGCTACATATATAAGAGATACTAAAATATCCACTGCGTATACGCTTAAAATCCAGTTGATAGGCATATCGTTAAATACGAATAAGCCGAGGACGATAAAACTGATGAGGAAAAATAATTTCATCAAAGTCCCCGCTGTTTGCGATTCTTTAGGTTGTTGTATGCGTTCTTTGCGTTGTTTCTTCGCCATGATGTACTCCTATATGTGTGTATTATTAGTATGTTGATACGAGATATAACTTATTTATACATTACTATTATAATAATAAATTACAAATCAATCTATATACAAATACAATGCCAAAATAAAATGTCGAAAGAGAAATACAATGCCGGATAGAAATTATATGTTGAAGTGTATATGAGGTATGGAACTATTAGTACAATTTCAACTTAATTACAAAATACCGAACATTAAGAAATGCTAATATATATATTATTCGGAAAATTACATAAGATTTATTGAACCAAGCTTTTACATATGGTACAATTATTATATAAAAAATCTAGCTTTCACCATGCAAAGGAGACATCATGATACCACGTTATACACGAGAAGAAATGGGCCATATTTGGAGCGAACGCAACGAGTTCGACACAATGTTATTGGTTGAAACATTGGCATCTGAAGCGCAAGCTGAGCTTGGCGTTATTCCGAAGGAAGCGGCAAAAATCATTCGGGAAAAGGGCAATTTTGATGTTGAAAGAATTCACGAAATTGAACGTGAAACAAATCATGACATCATTTCCTTTGTTACTGCTGTGGGCGAATATGTAGGCCCAGAAGCAGCTAAATACATTCATCTTGGCTTGACATCCACAGACGTTAAGGATACTGCACTTGGCTATATGATGAAACAATCTTGCGATATTTTGATCGAAGATTTGAAACAATTACACGCTGTATTGCGTCGTCGCGCTGCAGAATTCAAACATACGCCTATGATTGGTCGTACTCACGGTATTCACGGCGAACCTACTACATTCGGTTTAAAACTTTGCCTTTGGATGGCAGAGGTAGAACGCGATATCGAACGCATGGAACATGCTCGTAAAAGCGTTGCTGTTGGTAAATTATCCGGTGCTGTTGGTACATACTCCAACATCGACCCATTCGTAGAACAATACGTATGTGAAAAACTAGGCCTTGAACCTGTTAAAATTGCCACTCAAGTCGTACAACGTGACCGTCACGCTGAACTATTGTCCACCATTGCTGTTGTAGGCGGTACATTGGATAAAATCGCTTTGGAAATCCGTCACTTGCAACGCACCGAAGTGCGCGAAGCTGAAGAATACTTTAGCCCTAAACAAAAAGGTTCCTCCGCGATGCCTCATAAACGTAATCCTATCACTTGTGAAAGAATTTGTGGTATGGCTCGTTTATTGCGTGGTTATGCACAATCTGCGTACGAAGACCAAGCTTTGTGGCATGAACGCGACATCTCCCATAGCTCTGTAGAACGCGTTATCTTACCAGATGCAACCATCGCGTTGAACTACATGCTTCACCTAACAATCCGTACCATCGATAAATTGTTGGTATACCCTGAAACAATGCTTAAAAACCTTAACCTTACAGGTGGCCTTGTATTCAGCCAAACAATTTTGACACACCTCGTAGATAAAGGGGCCGTACGTGACGAAGCATACCGTTGGGTACAAAAACACGCTATGGAACGCTGGCTCGAAGGCAAAGACTTCGCTACAGGTCTAAAATCCGATGAAAACATCAAAAAATACATGACCGACGAAGAAATCGATGCATGCTTCGATCCATATAAACTATTGAAACACGTAGATACAATAATGGCTCGTTTCGGCCTATAATCCTTAATGTATAGGATGGTCCGTCCAGAAAGCCGACACGCTACTGCGCTACGCGGAGCCCGAAGTCGTTTTCTGAACGGACCATCCTTTTTGCATTAAATCTTCTATGCCGAAAACGAGCCATAGAGGCAGACAGGGCAAAGTCGTTTTGAGAAGGGTACCCGTCCTTTTTCGCTATAGATTCTATGCCGAAATGAGCCATTGAGACGAGAAAAAGCTGACACGCTACTGCGCTACGCGGAGCCCGGCCGGTGGAGGCTCTTATTTTATTTACAGCAAGTGCCGTATTTTCTTACGGTGCTTTTATTAGTTAACGTACATAGGGGAGGTGGTGGTACCGGTAAAAACATGACTTTGGCCCTGCGAAGCCCAAAGGGCGAAGCAGACCCGGCCGGTGGAGTGTTTTTACCGGTACCACCACCCAAATCTGGAGGATACATGAAAAGCACCATAAGAAAATACGCACCGCCTATCTTTCATTGCATTAACGATTTCGGTCAAGGTTCTCTCGCTGCATTGATACCGTTTTTTATTGCTAATTTTAATCTCAATTATTATCAATCGGCGGCGATTATTTTCTGTAATACCATTGTGGCGTCTATTGCGCAGCCTGTGCTTGGATATGTGGCTGACCGGTGGCGTGTGCAGTGGTTTATTCCTGTAGGTTTTGCGGTGACGCTCGTATCGATTAGTGCCATTGCACTGGCTACGAGCTATGAAATGATTTTGGCCTTGGCACTTATGTCTGGAGTTGGGGCTGCGCTATTTCATCCTGAGGCGGCTCTTCTTGTAAATCGTACACAATCTCACGAGATTGGCAATGCCATGGGGCGCTTTGCGGTTGGTGGCAGCGCTGGTTTTGCCTTAGGGCCGCTCATTGCTGGTGGTGTTTATGTCTTTGGCGGCCAATTCCTCTGGGTATTTACGGCTATTGCCGCGCTCGGCGTGTTGCTATATCTATATGCTTTCACAGGTCATACTACTGAGGCCGAAGATACGCGTGAATGTGAAAGCCAAATTAAGGGCACAAATACAGGCATAAACGATTGGGTGAGTTTTACAAAGCTATTTTTCGTCATTGCATCTCGATCAATTTTGTTCTCCATATTATCGATTTTTATACCGATTTTATACATTACCGTTATCAATGGCGAAGCCGGTGCATCGAGCTTGGCACTTACTATGTACTTTGCCATGGGGGCTGTCCTCACCTATATGGGTGGTGCACTATCAGATAAGCTAGGCTTTCTAAAAACAGTGCGTTTAGGTAATATTATATTTTTACCATCTGTATTAGTGTTTATCTTCGTACCGAATGCATGGGGATTCTTTGGCGCCATGATACCAATGGCCTTTGGTGTATTCTCACAATATGGACCTATTACCGTTTTAGGTCAAAAATACCTTGCTAAAAATGCAGGCTTTGCATCAGGCATTACATTGGGCCTCGGCATTACATTAGGTGGCATCGTAGCACCATACATTGGACATTTAGCAGATATTTACGATGTACAAACAGCGTTGATGACACTGATCCCTGTTGGTGCGTTAGGATTATTAATGAGCTTCTGGTTGAAAGAACCTAAATGAAATAATTGTTATACAGCATAGGCTTGTGCTAATTTTTAGGGATGCATAATATACGTCTTTAAAATTAGAACAGGCCTGTTCTAATTTGTAGGGGCTCCTATATCTCTGTTTTTAGAATTAGAACAGGCGTGTACTAATTTGTAGGTGGGCCCTTATATCCTTGTTTTTAGAATTAGAACAGGCGTGTACTAATTCGTAAGGGCACATATATACGCGCGTTTGAATTAAACTCTTTATTTAGTCATTCCGTGCTTTGCTATTATGTTGTATAATAACTATGGATTAATTTGACTTTCACAATTGGAGGACATAGATATGGCAACAAGTATGGTAATCGGCACTCAATGGGGTGACGAGGGTAAAGGTAAAATCGTTGACTGGATTGCGGAACGTGCAGACGTTGTAGTGCGCAGTCAAGGCGGTAATAATGCAGGTCACACTGTTGTAGTAGATGACAAGGCATTCGCGCTTCGTTTATTGCCAAGTGGTATTTTGTACGATGATAAACAAAATATCGTTGGTACAGGCGTTGTTATTGACCCTAAGGTGTTGTTACAAGAAATTGAAGGTCTTGAAAAACAAGGTAAATCTGCTAAATCCCTTCACATTTCTGACCGTGCTCATGTCATCATGCCTTACCATATTGCGCTTGATATGGCCGAAGAAGCATCTAAAGGTGATGCTAAAATTGGTACTACTAAAAACGGTATTGGCCCTTGCTATGCTGATAAGGTAAACCGTATCGGCATTCGCATTTGCGACTTGTACGACATGGAAACTTTCAAACAAAAATTGGCGTACAATGTTGAATTTAAAAACAAAATGCTTACAAAGGTATACGATGCTGAACCTGTTAATTACGATGAAATCTTAGCAGATTACATTAAATATGCAGAGGCTTTGAAACCTTATGTAACTGATACAAATAATGCTGTGTTGAAAGCGATTAAAGAGGACAAAAAGGTATTGTTCGAAGGTGCGCAAGCAACTATGCTCGACCTTGATCATGGTACATATCCATTCGTAACATCCTCTCATCCAATCGCTGGTGGTGCTTCCACAGGTGCGGGTGTAGGTCCTAACTATTTGAAAAATATTTTCGGCGTTGTGAAAGCTTACGCTACACGTGTTGGTGCAGGCCCATTCCCTACAGAACAACTTAATGAAATTGGTGAAGAACTTCGTACGCTTGGTCATGAGTTCGGTACTGTAACAGGTCGTCCTCGCCGTACTGGTTGGTTAGATCTTATGGTTGTAAAATACGCAGCAGGTCTTAGCAGCCTTGATTATTTAGCTATTACACGTTTGGATATTCTTGATTCTTTCAAAGAATTGAAAATCTGTGTAGGTTATAAATTAAACGGCAAAAACGTGGAAGGCTTCCCTGCTAGCTTGAACGATCTTGAAGCATGCGAACCTGTATATGAAACATTGCCAGGTTGGGAAACAGATATTTCCGGCATCCGTTCTTATGATGAATTGCCTGAAAATGCGCGTAAATATGTAGAACGTATTGCAGAAGTAACAGGCGTGCCTTTGGGTATCGTATCTGTTGGTCCTAATCGTAACCAAACAATCGATCTTGTTAACGTATTTTAATCTGCTGTAGCAAATTATTATAAAAAATAATAAGCGGAGATTCTTATTAAAGAATCTCCGCTTTTATGCGTATTTTCTATCTCATAAATAAATTTAATTATTCAATTAAAATATTTTAATGAGAATAAAAAGAAAAAAATAGATTTAGTTATAAAAATAGTATATAATAGTATAAAAGTAGATTGATAATTTTTGATGTATATTGAGGAGTTTTCTTATGGTTGAAGTTTCTTATGAACGTTTAGCGACGATTTTTAAAGCGCTCAGTGATGAAACAAGATTACATATTATAGATATGTTGTCCTGTAATGAATTGTGTGCAGCAGATATTTTGGCAAGCTTTAATTTGTCTCAATCCACATTAAGCTACCACATGAAAATCTTAATTGATGCTGGCGTTGTAAATTCTCAACGTAATGGTCTTTGGACTCGCTATTCCATCAATGAAGATACATTTGGTGACATTTTGGAAATCATTCCACAATTGTACAAAACTAAAGACGAATGCATTTGCGCACAAATCAAATACTGCCGTCTTGATGAACACGAAAAAGACGCGTAATCATGAGACGCTGGATTATGCATGTTGATATGGATGCTTTCTTTGCATCCGTAGAACAACTGGATCATCCTGAATATAAAGGCCACCCCGTTATCGTGGGTGGTCTTTCTTCGCGTGGCGTAGTGGCTACTGCATCTTATGAGGCTCGAAAATTTGGCGTCCATTCGGCCATGCCTATTTCGCGGGCTAAAAAACTTTGTCCGCACGGCATCTACGTGTATCCGAATATGGCTCGCTACAAGGAGATTTCTCAGATCATTCACAAGGTGATGGAGGAATTTACACCTATCATTGAGCCCTTATCTCTGGACGAAGCCTTCTTGGATGTTACGGGTATTACCCATAAATTCACAGGCCCTAAGGCATTGGGCCGTGCCATTAAGGACCGCGTGTTTGAGGAAACGGGGCTCATCATTTCGGCGGGACTGGCTCCGAATAAATTCCTTGCTAAACTGGCCTCTGACCTAGATAAGCCTGATGGGCTTGTGGTCATTCCTTATGGTAAGGAATGTGAAAGCCTCGCAAATTTGCCCATAAAACGCATATGGGGTGTAGGCCCTAGCACGGAACGTCGCCTTAAAGATGGTGGTTTTGCCTTGATAAAGGATGTGCAGGCCTTGTCGGATGAGAAACCTCTAGTGCCTTATGTGGGCAATCAGGCACGGCGTATTTGGGAACTGGCACGAGGCATCGATGACCGGCCTGTAGAACCGGATCGTCAAATCCAATCCGTTGGTAATGAGGAGACCTATGAAAGCGATGTAGAGGACCCGGCTGTTATCGATTTAGAACTTCATTACTTTGCCAATCGCGTAGCCAAACGATTGCGTAAATATGGTTTGATGGGTCATACCGTGTCGATTAAGGTGCGATACAATGATTTTAAAACTGTATCTCGTCAGAAACGACTAGATTCTGCTACGGACCAAGAACGTATTATCTATGATACATCCGTACTATTGTGGAATAAGCTTATGCGTGAACGGAGCAATACTAGACAACGGGAGGCTCGCAATACTAGCCAATCGAATCGCCGTGATACTAAAACTTTCACCGACAACGCTAATGATAGACCGATTACGGAGAATCGTGAGATGATGGGCACCGCACCGTTACCTCAATTTGATACATCTGTTCTCGATATGCCGCACAAGCCGATTCGCCTCTTAGGTGTGACGGTTAGTGGACTTTCAACAGAAGGAATTGTACAAGACGATTTATTCTCTATTGAAACGGGCGAGAAAGATGAGAAGCTTTCAACCGTGCTAGACTCGTTGGCATCTAAATTTGGCGAAGGGGCCATCATGAGTGGAGCCCTTTGGCGTCGTGCTCACGGCGATGGTGGAGAACGGCGAAAACGGTCGGAATTAAAGGCCGAAATGGATTTAGATAATGAAGAATAAAATTCTTTCAAGAATAGAAACATTCATGATACAATGTACATGTATAGAAATGTGTATACGTATGAAACTATCTGCAAGAGAGGTATAAATATGAGTATATTTCGTGTGGCCATTCATTATGGCGTAAATAGCAACGGGGTTTTATCTTATGATACAGATACAAAAACCGTAACGGTGGATCTACCTGAACAAGAATGGATTGACAAGGTACGTGCATACTTAAATGAAGACCATGCTATCGAGCATGCTACAGGTCTTGATACGTATGAACGGTTGACTGTAAAACCATTAGAATCTTTGGATAACTTTAAATTAGCTCTTACACGCATGTGGGAAGCCATCGACGTACAAGTTGATTGGAGCCGCCCGGCGTAATTAAAATGAACCCCTTCGTAGCCATGTTGGTGCTATGAAGGGGTTTTCTTATTGTGGCTATAGTTGGAGTGCGTATTTAAATATTACTCATCAAATTTCTTATTTGTTAGGTCTTGATACATAAGCTTAGCGATTTCATACTGTGGGTTGCCAGCTTGCAATTGGTGTGACGGTAGTTTAAATACAGCCTCAGCTCTTTCGTCTTTCTTGATGTTGATGCCTTTTACATCGTCAGAACGGCTTATGGAAATGGTATGGGTTGTTGGATTTATGAAGTACGCATTTACATCGATGCTGAAAGCTTTATTTTCATCTTTTCTCATGATTGTACGTAAAATCATAGCTGAAATAGCAGTAGTACCATCCTTTTCGCCTAATAGCTGCTTAGATGTGTAGTCTACATAATCTGCATAGACGTAAATATCGCCAGGTTTGGCCTTATCATAATCTTGTGTATAGGCTTCTACCAAACGCAAATCGAGCTGCCTGCCAAATGGTCGAGAGAACATTTCGCTTTGTAATTCGCGTGTTTCACTAACAGGTGGATAGAACGGTATAGGCGTTAAACCTTTTAGCATATCTGTACGAGTTTCGTTTTTCCGTTTAGCGCGACGTTCTGCAGTGACCTTGTCTAAGCGTTCACGCTCCTTTAACATGGCCTTTTCTTGTTCTTCTTTAGATTTATAAGTTTTTACGGATACAACACGGTTACCAGACATAGTGACTGTCGAATAAATTGGTTTACCGTTAGTAGGTTTTCCCTCAGAAGCATCAAGCGTAGATTGTACTATAGCTGGTGTTGCGCTTTCAATTGATTTTCTTAACTCTGGAATATTGGCGTAATCCATATCAACCACAGCAGTATCTGTGCTTTCACTTGGCTGCGCAGGTGTAGCCCCGTACGCGGATGATATAGCTAAGACAGCTAATAGTGAACTGGTAATAATCGATCGTTTACATAGTTTCATTACACATACCTCTTTTTATAAGAACTCTCTAATACTATCAACAGTTGTATTATAGCATAGTTCTTGCGTAGATAGATTTAAAAACGATATAATAAAGTATACATGCGTCTATAGCTCAGTAGGATAGAGCAGCAGTTTCCTAAACTGCGTGTCACTGGTTCGATTCCGGTTAGGCGCACCATAGATAAATACTGGCTTATTAGTTGGTTAGATTTTTTTGTTATCAGAAAAATAAGCCAATTAATAAGCCTTTTTTATTGTTTATGGCTGTATTATAGAACTGATTGGAGCGATTACATTATGGATAAAAAGTATATTGATTCTCTAGTAAAATGCATACTGAGATCTGATGCATCTGATTATAATATAAAATACATTGCTCAAGATTTAATTGAAATTGATGATGAGGGGAAGCCGGCTACAACTAAAGAGATATATGTGAGTACTGTAAATCACAAAACACCTATATCTGAATCCTGGGTGGCTATTAATTTGATTATTTTTACTTTGTATGATGGTTACCTTGAAGATAAATATAATCTTAATGAGGGAGATTCCTTTAGGGCACATTATGAAGGGTTACCAACAAATGATGTGTTGGAGATTATTTACAAGAACTGTTATAGAATTATAAAATTGATAAGGAATGCGGTACAACACAATTTAAGTAATATTGTTTTACAGCAGAATATATATAAAATTAAATATCAATATGGACAAACTACTTTTGGTATAGAAATAACATTTGAAGGACTTAATTATTTATATACCTTGATTTTGAATATTGTTCAGGATTGTATTATGGGATTGCCAAATTTCTATTTGAACCAAGGCTTTAAAGAAGGTATCTTTTATACACAATATATTAAGATGATGAAAGAGATCTCTAATTTTTCTGATGATATATCTACTAATTTGATTCCTGTTCATGCATCATTGCAATTGAGGGATATTTATCGTTTTTCTGTTAGAAATCCCATCATTGTTGAAGAAAATAGTGATGAGATTATTTTTAAGCATCATGAAAAAAATATGATCGTTGATGAAAATAATGTTTCCTATCAATATTCTACTGATTATGTGTATAAAGAGTATCTTTTGCCTCAAGAGATAGGTGAATTAATAAAACCTGAGGAAACAGATATACAAAAAATATATAGCAATATTAAGATAAAATTTAATAAAAAAGATTTGCTAGATAAGTGGAAAATTCAAAACTAATTCAAACCAATATATATATAAATAGACCAATTAATTTATTGGTCTATTTATATATATTAAGGGTTAACTTTATGATATTATTTATATAGAAAAAATATAATTTACAGATTTAACTTATCTAAAGCGCTAATAGCAACTGCCTGATCAGCAAGTGCTACATGAGAGTAAATGTCTAAAGTAACATTAATACTAGAATGACCTAGTCGTTCTTGTACGATTTTAGGATTTACACCTGATAGAAGTAAAAGTGTGGCATGGGTATGTCTTAAATCATGAAATCTAATGCGTCTATTTATCCCTGCTCGTTGTAGTAGCTGCTTAAATAACCTAGAGCTATAATGACGAGCATGAAAGCCTTTACCAAGTAACCCACCTATAATTCTAGAATCATTTTCATAGAGATCTTCTAGTTCTTTCTTATAAGCGTTTTGAATCTGTTGGTGTTCTTTTAAAGCAGATATAAGGCGTTGGCTTATCTGTATTTTCCTTCCGATTCCAGTTTTAGGTGAGGTTATATTTTGCTCTTTAACTTCTGATTTTGACCGCTGAACAGTGATATAAGAATCAATTACTATATCGCTCCAACGAAGGGCCATAATTTCTCCTAAACGCATTCCTGTTTCAAGTGCAATATAGATACCCATATATAAATCTGCGGAGACCATTATCTTATGTGAGTTTTTAATTGCTTTGGCTTCCGCTAGCTCTTGTTGCGCTTGATTGATTAATGTTTGTGCTTCGTATTGAGAGAGAGGTTGTATCTCTGCTTTAGTTTGTTTGGGAGATTTAGTTAATCTCACAGGGTTTTTGTTAGTTAATCCTAGTTTTAAGGCAGTATCAATACAGTTAGCGAAATATCTGCGTTGATTTCGAACGGTAAAAGGAGATAATCCAGTATGGTTTCGTCCGCCATGGGTTAACTGTTTATTGAAATAGTTTTGAAGTTGTGTTGGTTCTAATTGATCTAGTCGGTGCTTAGTAAAGGCTTGTCTGATAGGAGCTAGGCACACTTTATAGATTTTATATGTAGCAGGTCTGACCGCATTTTTTACATAAGTTTCTAACTATTCATCAATCCATTCACTAACCAGTGGATTTTTAGTCAGTTTATTATCCTTAGATAGGCTAGCTTTCTTCCATTCTTTTGCTTTATGTTTTGCTTCTGCAGCAGTAGATCCATAAATATGTTTACGTTTTTTTATACCTAGTGAATCCTCATAGGTTAGTCTGACAACATAGTGATTGCGCTTTTTATCGTGAAAGATACTACCTTCACCATTACTACGACGTTTCATAGAGCATTTTTACCCTTGATTTCTATATTATATAGATAGCGTTGAAAATCATCCTGTTTTATTAGAATGCGACGACCTACTCGAGTTGTTGGAATCTCATTACGATTAATTGCATTTACAATCGCTGTACGAGATACATTTAGATAACTTGCTATTTCATTTATGGTGAGCCAGTTTTTATTCATCTTAATTCTCCTTTTTTAAGGTATTAAAGGTATATACCCATTTATTATTAAGGTTTGCAGAGGATTATTTTCGCTGATTGTGTGCTTTTTGAGTTTCAACATATGTGGTTTGATTATCAGCATCAAACCAGTACTTCGTTTCTCCTTTATAAAGGGTGTGTATCATATTTATTTGTGTATATAACTCCTCTAAATGATTATTTAGTTTGTAATTATAATAGAATTGGAAGATAAGCATAGCGCTAAGAATAACTACTAATAACTTTTTTCCAAAACTCCAAAATTCAAGCGTTTCACGACCTTTATTTAGCATCTTTTCATAGTTTTCGATTGTTTTATCTAATCGATCACATTGTCCTTTACTATAAGCTATACCTGCCTCTTCAATATTTTGGAAAATCCGTTTTAAGTCAGCTGTGGTGCGTTCATGTGCTGAATTAGCTGCATTATCTATACGTTTATCTAAGTCTTTTATAGATCCGATAACATTACTGGTTATAGATTCAAATTTATTTGTTGATATATTAATTGTCTTCTCAAGAGACTCCATTAATTCACTTTCTTCTCTAATTTTCTTCTGGAGCAATTCTCCTAAAAAAATGACATCAGTACTTAATTGGAGGTTTTCTTTTTTTATATTATATAAACGTTTTGCAATTTCCTCTTCTTCTGTAAGTGGGGAATCTATTGAAATAGACTCTTTCTTTGGAGTGGAATAGCTGCCTAATGAAAAACCACCTCTACTTCGACCATCATATTCTAACTCTTTACGACGCTTTTTATTTAGTATATTCATAATTACCTCCCTAATGACATAGAGCGTGTTCGTGCTAGTTTTCTTGTACGCTCTCTATCTAATGTTTTAGATTGCTCTAGTTCCAATGTTTTGGTTGCTATTTGTTGGGTATAGTTTTCTTTATTGATTCGAAAAATAGCTTGCATAGTATCTTTAGAAGAAAGATTATTTAATGTAAATGTTTTAGCTAAATTAGTATTACGCACTTTTTTTAAGGGGTCATTGATATAGGCGAATGTTATATGTTTGCGTGTATTGGACCAATTACAAGTTAATCCACATTCATTGCAACGCAATATAAAATCTGTTTTATTCTTTGCGTGTTCTAAAGCTGTATAAACCTTTTCTGCGATATCCGCTTTCCAAGATTTACCATGTTCAATTAGTTTATGTTCTATAATGTTATGTGTAACGACATGTCCTTGTTCATATTGTTTACGACCAATACTTAAAGTGGTATCTAAGCCTAGCTCATGTGCTTTTAATTGGACCTTTTCCATGATGTCATGCATCCCTTTTCGTCCGGCTATTTGTAGTTTATTACCAGTTTCAAGATTTACCGAGTTGATAACTATATGGACATGCAAATGTTCTGTATCGTTATGCATCCCTAGCCAGATTTGATTGTCCGGAAATATTTTTTTTGTAATCTCTATTGACTTCTGGAATAATTCCTTAGGTGTAAATTTGGTTTCCTCTGCTGGCGAAAAGGCGAGTACCATATGATGAGCTTCACGCCCACCGTATTTTTGGAAGGTATCCCTAATAAGTTCAAAGTCGTGAATTGCATCTTTATAGTAAGGACTACAATTAATACCATCAGAAAATATAATACGGGTGTTAGTAGTGCCTTTTTCGTACTGTACGTACTTTATAGATCCCGCTGCGCTACTACTTCCTTTGCCTGCGCTAATAATTGCCATAAATCCTTTAGCTCCTGTTCGTATTCTACGGTTAAAATAGGACTTTTATAGTTACGTGTTATCATCCAATGGCGAATGGTATTGTAGTGTCGTTGTAGTCCTAATAAAGGCCGTAAAATTGCTTGTGTATCTATTTCATAAATTGTGATTTTGCCTTTTAGTATAGTTGTAAGTATAAATGCTGAAATCGTCATTCCAGTACGATTTGCCAATTCGTTAATAATAAGCCATTCATCATCTGTTAATCGTATGTTTAGGCGGCGTGTTTTTCTTTGATTGTTCATTGTTAAATCCTCTTATGGGGTGCAGGGGACTCCCGCCCGTCGGAGACGAACCAAGCTACTTTACGTATAATGCATAAGCATTGTATGTACAAGTAGTATGGTTCGTACCGATGCAATCATATTAATACTCTGAATTTTGTGTACGCTGTAACAGTGTTTCAAGTTCCTTAATCGTGGTTATATTGTATGTTTTCTCTAAGTAGATAGCGATATGATTGCGTCGGGCTTGTAGGCGAGCATCTTTCTTTTCTTGTAGTTTGTTTAAACGCTCATTTGCAAGCCTTATTTTTTTGTCTAACTCTTCATCACTTATTCTTTTCATGGGTATAGTCCTTTTTTATGGTCATTAATGTTTTCTGTAATAGAGGTTGATTAAATATCAATAAGTCGTTTATATCTTTGATATTTTCCGGAAGTGGTTCTTTAAAAAGATTCCATAAATTTATAGGTGGTGATAATCCTACTTTTGAGGAGATTATTTTGGCTAGAGTAAATGCATTTGAACCAGCTTCGTCTAGATCAAGTGCTAAAATAATTGTGGCTGAATTGTTTTTAAGAAATTCTTCATAAAAGTGTTTAAGTTTTGTAACGCCTCCTAGAGCAATTACATTGGGGTAATCACAAGCTAGAAGGGATAAAGCATCAATTTCTCCTTCGGTAATGATGAATGGTAGTGAGTTGTAAAATTTATTAGCAAAAAAGTAATCTCTTAAATCATAAGAACGATTATATTTAGGGTTTCTGTCATTATTAAATCTTTGGATAAAGCCCTTATCTCCAACTGGTATGATGTATGCATCTAGTGTTTCATCATAGCCAAGACTATATTCTTCGACAATATGTGATGGAATAGAACGTAATGACCATTTATCATCTATTAATACTTTATTAGTGGTGCATAAATCTATGTATTCTAAAATTTGTTGGTTATCAACTTTTTTGTGTTGATAGTATTCATAGTGAGCTGATGGAATAGGATTGTTTGGATCTAGATGAAAATAATTACAAATATAAAAGTATTGATTTACAAAGCCCTGTATATGATCTACAAGTTCGACTAGATTAAATAAATCTAGTACTAGACCACATACCTGACATTTTAATCTTAGTTTTCCATCCCTCCTCCCTTTATACAAACACATGGAAGGATTATTATCTGTATGACTTGGATTTAAACAGTGATATTTATAGCGGGTAGTGGTTGTTAAATTTTTTGATTTTAAGTAATCAGGTAAATATGTTTGTACAATTTTAATATGATTAGGTTCAATTGGATATTGGATTTTATTCATGTATATGGCCTTTCTATGGTTGTAGATAAGTAGTATCTATCCACTAGTGATAGATGAAAAAGGCTCTGCACATACTAAAAAAGGGTGCACAAAATAACCCTGACAAATTATTAAAATCTGATAGGGAATTGCGCACCCAAAAATGCGCAAAGTTTAATATAAACCTTGCGCATTAGACAGCTGTTATATATACTAATAGTGCAAGGATTTTTCTTTGAACGGGAAATACTTAGCGAAGCTCATAATGGTTGCCGCCATTATGGGCTTTTTTTATACATATTTTTGCTTTAGAGTTTCTGTGTTAATAAGGAATTTTTTGCCAATCTTTATTGCAGGTAATTCACCTGCAGTAATCAGACGATATAGTGAAGAAACAGAGACTTTTCCTTCAAAGAAAATTTGCGAAGTTTCTCTGACTGTTAAAAATCGTTTGCTCATAGTAAAATCTCCTGATGTGATATAATTAAGTAAATTAAAAATGCTTTAATAAATCTTTATAGGATTATTGTAATTTATAATTTCGATAAAGTCAATTAAAATTGCTGTAGTCAATTTAAAATTGACTACATTTTGGTTTGAGGTTGATCTGATGAAATTAAATATATCTGAAAAATTAAAGAAAATAGTTAGGAATGAAGAGAATTTAAGTGGTTTACATTATGGTGATAAGATTCAAAAATTGAGAAAATTATATGATTTATCTCAAAGTGAGTTTGGAAATCTATTAGGGTTATCTAAGGGGCAGATTTCATCTTATGAGCGAGAGATATCACAACCATCCCTAGAAACAATTATTAAGATTGCACAATATTTTAACTGTGCAATAGAGGAGTTAACAGATATTCCGATTAGAAATGATTTTTATCTCAATTGGCTGTTAGATCAAAAAGTACATAAGATTAGGTTCCAGCAAGATTTAGATAGTAAAGTGGAGTTTGAAGCTAAAGCTGGACTGATTACTATTAATTTTGATGAATATATTGAGTACGGAATTCGTTTAGGCATAGAGGAAGGGGCCCCTAGCGTTGTAGCAGCCAACTTTTTATTATTGGAATCTAATAATAGTAATGTTTTGATAAATCATTTTGATAAAATAGGCCCTATATTAGAATCAATAAAGCGAAAAGACATCTTACTTGGAACGTCCATAAAAAATATACTTTCTGGAAAGAATATACCAGAGGATAAAAATTTGTTGATAGAAGGATATCCATTGTTAGTTTGTTTATATACTTCGCTAGAAAAGAAATCTTGGTTATGTGATCCTAGATGTTGGCCAACTGAGGGGACAAATATTTTGGCATTGAGACTTAATGATGGAAAAATTATTCGATTACATATTTCGTCGTTAAGTACAGGATGTCAGTTATATGCTAGTTATAGTAAGGATTTAGAGGAGAGAATTAATCTTTGGTTGTCTGCCCAGGCAATGAAAGATCTTAGACCTGCAGCGATTGAGTATGCACTTGAATGGAATAAAATCACAACCGAATCAGAAATTAATCTTCGAAAAAGAATTGTTGATGAGGCAAGTGAATTTGCTAACCGATATGTTCCTGATTCAACATTTAGTAAGCGTAAAAAGACTAAATAATTAATGTTTGTTGTTTGTGAGGGGATGTAAAATGGATAATAGAGAATTAATTCAAGATCATTGTTGTAATAAAAAACTTAATTTCTTAATTGGATCAGGTGCGTCAACGGGGGCGATACCTTTGATGAGCTACTTTGCTCAATATGGTGACGATGCAAATAAAGAATTACTAGATCATGTTAAGGAGATAAGTAATAAACTTTTGATATTTAATCAGGAAGAAAAATTTACTTATAAATATATTAAGGAAAATATACAAAATCTAAAAAGTATATGGGAAACTTCAAAATCTTATCTTCAATTTATCGATGGCTTAGTTCAATGTTTAGAAGCAAGGAATGCTAGAGAAAGTCCTAGAAGTGTAAATTTATTTACAACTAATTATGATTTATTTTTAGAAGTTGCAATTGATAGAATTTTAGGAATACGAAATTTTGTATCTAATGATGGTTCTAGGGGGTATTTTACAAAAACTCTTGATTGGACAAACTTTAATCAGGTTGTTGCATATAAAGGGATGCATGATAATTATAATTATGAGTTACCTTCACTTAATTTAATAAAGCCGCATGGTTCCGTAAATTGGAGACAAAGAGGAGAGCATATAGTTATATCATCCGATATCTGTGAGGAACCTTTTGTTGTAACCCCTACAGGGGCTGAGTCAAGAGATACTTTTTTAATAAATTATTTTTATGAAATGCTGAGAGTATTTCAACTGGAGCTAGAAAAGGAACAATCCGTATTAATCGTAATAGGATTCTCTTTTCAAGACTCACATATTGCAAAGATGGTTAGGCGTGCAATTCAAAACCCAGAATTACGTGTATATATCTTTGCATATAGTAATAATGCGATTGATAGTATTAGAAAAAATCTGGGTATTTCGGAAATGGATCCAAGGTTAATTATATGGGGCCCAGATGATTTTGAATCTAAACCACTGACTTTGAAGGAAGTAACCAAAATTTTATTTGAAAAGAAATTGGGGGATAGTTAATATGGAGTATTCACCAAAAAAAATTGGTGTAATCATTTCAGTAGATGGTAATGTATCCCAAGTTGGACTTTATAATACCACAAATGATGCAGATGTATTTTGGTATGGGGATATTCTTTCAGGAGCTAAGGTTGGTGCATTTGTTACAATTCATCAAAATATGGTGAAAATTATTGCAACAGTTGTATCTGAAAGTATTATAGATCAGCAAAACATTTCAAGTTTAGATATATATGATAATCGATACAAGAAGAACTCAATGAAGCGATCTATCTCCTTAAAAGTTAAAGGCGTTATAGAAAATCAACGATTTAATATAACAAGTAGATTTGTTCCTATGATTGGAAATGAGGTATGTTTAACTACTCAAGCAGAGTTAGATTTGATTTATGGTGTAGTACAATCGGAGCCTACAATTAGGATTGGAAAATCATTACTTGAAGGAAAAGATATAAATATACCTATTGATAAAATCTTTGCATCTCATATTGGTATTTTTGGCAATACAGGTAGTGGAAAATCAAATACGTTACATAAAATGTATTATGAATTATTTCAGTCACCATTAAAAACTTATATTAATCAAAAGTCTCAGTTTTTTGTTATTGATTTTAATGGCGAATATGTGGGCAAATCAATGTTTGGGTTAACTGATGATGATAAAGAAATATTTAATATCTCTACACGAACGGATGAATCAGATAAAATTATAATTACAAAAAAATATTTATTGGATCCGGATTTATTGTCCATACTTTTTGATGCTAAACCAGGCACTCAGGTTCCATTTTTACGAGATGCTCTGAGAAAGTATAAATCTATCAAGACCGAAAAAGATTTTGCTGACTTAGAGGTTGGTTTACTAATTACTATTCTTCAAAATCAGAAAAATATTGATAGAGTTACGTTAGAGAAATGGATAAAGATAGGGGAGCTTCTAGGTTTAAATGATTCACTATTAAAACCTTTAAAAAAATGTAGTAAAGAGTTTTCTTATGGAAATACAAAAATAGCAAATGAAAATAATGAACTTTTATTAAAAAATGACAAAATAACAGACGCGGGCAATCATTATTTTAAGTTTGATGATGTAAAAGAAGAATTAGCCAATACGTTTAAATCTGTAAGTGAAATAAAAAAATTATATTTTTTTATTGAATTTCAAAGAGTATACGTTGCAGTATATGATTCTAAAGCATCAGAATTTATTAGTCCTATGATTAAACGAATTGAAAATTCTTTAGATGCTTTAGATAGAGTAGTTGAGATTAAGGATAATATATCTGCTTCCTATAAAATGCTAAATATTTTTTCGCTTGTAAATGCTAATCAAGAGGTTACTCGTTTGATTCCTATGTTGATATCTAAAATGTTTTATGATATTCATAAGAATGAAGTTTCAGGTTCTGGTATAGTTAATAAGACAATGCATCTAATAATTGATGAGGCTCATAACATTTTAAATGATATAAATAAAAATAATAGAGATGATTGGAAAGATTATCGATTATCAGTTTTTGAAGAGATTATTAAAGAGGGAAGAAAGTTTGGCTTTTATTTAACATTAGCAAGTCAACGTCCATCAGATATTTCCATGACAATTGTATCTCAACTTCATAACTTTTTTGTTCATCGCATTGTAAATGATAAAGATTTGCAACTCTTGGAGAATACAATGCCTACATTAGATTATAGTTCTTATAAGAGAATTCCTTTATTAGGTCAAGGGGAAGTTGTTATTACAGGAAAAGCTTTTAATATGCCATTTTTTGTCGTGGTGAATAGACTAGAATCAGTTAGACCTAATAGCGATGATATTTCTCTTGTAAGATTATGGGATCCTAATCCTAATAGTGATGGCTAGTAAGCCAATTTGTAAGCCATTTCATCATGATTAGAGAAATTTTTTTGAGGAAATGAATTTTTATAAGACGTAAATAGAAGATTAATATAGTTACATTAATACATATATATAGTGTTTTTTAGTGTATAATGAAAAAATATTTTATGTGGAGTTTTATAGGAATAAAATTCCTAAACTGCGTGTCACTGGTTCGATTCCGGTTAGGCGCACCAGTATAAGCGAATGGGTATAAGGGTTTGATAGACCTTATACCCATTTTTATTATTATAAAAATGGGTCCATAGCGATATAATTGAATTTAGGTTTTAAAGCCTAAATTATAGCATAAAAACATAAAAATTAGGTTTTGAAACCTCGAAGTGATATAATAGATATAGAATTAGGTTTTAAAACCCATTTTGCGAGGAGGTGTGTGCATGTCATTAGTATCGCGACCATATTATTTAGATTTTCTTCGAAGACATAAAGATAGACCTATCATTAAGGTTGTTTCTGGTATACGGCGTTGTGGTAAATCTACGTTGTTTAAGCTATTTCAAGATGAGTTATTAGCCGATAATGTAACAGCCGAACAAATTATTGATATTAATTTTGAGTTGATGGAGTATGATAAATTAAGAGATTATCGGGCTTTATATGAATACATTAATGAACGGATTATTCCAAGTAAAAAAATGTATCTATTCCTCGATGAAATTCAGCATGTACCATCGTTTGAGCGTGTAGTAGATAACTTCTTTGTACAAGATAATATTGATATATATATTACAGGTTCTAATGCTTATTTTATGTCCTCTGATATGGCTACACTTCTCACAGGTCGCTATGTACAAATTGAGATGCTTCCCTTGTCTTATAAAGAATACGTCGATGCCTATAGTGAAAGTGGGCTTTCACGAATGGTCTTATATGAAAAATATGTAAGTGAAGGCTCATTCCCAGGGCTTTTACATATGTCGGAAAATTGGCAAGGTCGGCAGGATTATTTACAAGGTTTATTTAATACGGTTGTTTTAAAAGATATTGTTGATCGATTAAAAATTGCAGATATTAAATTACTTGAAAGTATTGTGAGATATATTTTCGCCAATATTGGTAGCTTGATTAACCCCACAAAGATTGCGAATTCATTAACAAGCGCAGGTCGAAAGGTAGATAACAAAACTGTAGAACGTTATCTTAGGGGCTTAGAAGATAGTTTACTGTTATATAATACAGAACGATTTGATGTGCGTGGCAAAGAATTATTAAGATTACGTCCTAAGTATTATGTAGTGGATATGGCTTTTAAGCAACTATTACTACCTGATATTAACCGTGATAGGGGTCATGTATTAGAAAATGTTGTATATCTTGAGTTGCGGCGTCGAGGATATACAGTATATGTTGGACAATTAACAAAGGGCGAAATAGATTTCGTTGCTCAAAAGCCTGGTGGCATATTAGAGTACTACCAAGTATCAGAAAGTGTATTGGATCCAACTACTAGAGACAGAGAGTTAGCACCATTAGAAGCGGTTAAAGATCAGTATCCTAAATTTTTACTCACTATGGATGAGCTCTATAAACCTCATAATTATAATGGAATTCAGCAATGTAATGTATTAGACTGGTTATTAGGGATGTGATAATTCACATCCCTATTTTTGTATCTATATGTTGTTATTTAATATACTTATAAATCATGTTATTTAATTTATAAACAATGATATAATAAGATAAAATAGGATATTTGTATACAGTTGTTAAGTAAAGGTGCATCCTTATGAGTTTTTCCAATTGGATTCAAGAAAAATTATTCGACAATTACGAAGAATGGCGTTTGAAGAGCCCCGATTATAATCGGAACGGTTTTAACATAGTAGGAATAGATAATACCTTACAGGCCATGCATGATGGATTTTTCATGTTTATAGAATTATATCCACCTCATGCTATCGATGGCTGCACTGCGATGAAAGCACGTGTAGGAAAAACACCGGATGCAGTAGATATATTCTTAGATATTAATGATAAAACCTATCGTATGGCAGATGTAAGTTATCCTAATGCGGTACAGATGATGCGGGCTTTTGTGAAGAAACGTCGGTTGCCTGACCGTAGCCTGTTTGTAGAAACAGTAAAAATAGATGTTAAACAAATTAAGTCGACTTTTGCAGAGTTAGCAGCGTTATTATTTGGCGATACGAAACAAGCTAAATCTTTCATGTCCAAGGTAAAGCTAACATCTATGGATGATATAGAAGATGATTGGTGGAACCTCTATGAGAAACTACAGTCTAAAGGTCGCGCTGTAGAGATATCTTTAAAAATTGAATTAGAGGATTTTCTTTATCATGTGCAGAAGTTAATACGTAACAAGTCTTTAGATACTAGCGAAAATCTAACTATTGATACATCCGCATTCGATGATAGTCAATGTATTGGGGATTGGTGCGCATATTTTAATTCCACGTGGAAAAACCAGAAGTTAGTAGGTATGGACATCGGTACAGATAGTTTGGTGCTCATGGTACTTTCAAATGAGGAATTTAAAAGAGCCCAAGAACTAGCGAAAGAATTATTACATAGAATCGATGTAGCTGAACGCTCATGATATAACAGAAATTATGATGAGCAGCGTGATTATAATGTAGGAGAGAGTCATATGAGTATTGTACGTCTACCAGAATATGAAGCAGAGTTTGAATCTGAAGTATTTGAAATCTATGCATTGCCGCGCAGTGATGCGAATGGGGCTAGTCCTTATTTAGAAAAGTACCATAGACCACTGGTGTCTACCGATGCTATCCTAGATACTCGAACTGGCGTGCTTGACCGTAGTGAAGGCATTTTGACGTGGATTATTGAGGGCCTTGACGATAGATGGGGTTATTCTTTTGAGCCCCATGGGGTCTATAAATTATTAGTTAAGAAAGCTAAGCCCTTAGAGGATTTAGGCTATATGCGCCCGGCTTGGAATAATCGCTATTACGTACTTGAGGTGTTAGAGGAACATGCTAAACATAGCGAGTTAGAGGCCTTGTCGGTTTATTTGAAAACCCCTAAATACCTTCATACTGACCGGGGTGACTTCCTGTTAAATCGAGAGTATCAATATTACACAGCGCGAATTGATGATTATGCATTCACTCTTGATGTGGACGAGGGTTCTGATGAAATTTGCACCGTAGCATTGGCTGCTTTCAATAAAATCGATAATTTCAAAGAATTTGAACAACGAATTAGTGCATATATTAGTGAAACATTGCTAGATCTTGCTAATGATTGGCTAGACAACGACGACCAAGATCCGATTACGGCGGACGTATTTGCCAAGCGTATTACTATGGGCGAATTGGCGTTCCGCAATGATGGCACCATAGAGGTTTATTATGACGATGACGATATTTTCTGGGGACACTGCATCATAGCCAATATTGATGCGGAGGGGAATCCTGTACATGCGGATATTGCAGGATAATCAATTAATGGAGAGTCCTAATGAGAAAATCGGAATTAATGACATTGTGGAATGTTGAAAGCTGGACTGTAGAACCGCATGGGGTTTACTTTGTAGCCCGTCAATTAGCGGCCGATGGAGTAGCAAATCACGAAGATCATACAATAGAGACTCAAGTAGAAAATGTAGAACAAGCCTTCAAAAGCTTCAATATTAGCTGCTCTGGTTATACAGAGGACGAGATGCTTTCACTAACATTTTGGACACAGTTATATGCTAAATTAGATGAATTAGACCGAGTGGCACAGAAAATCATCCAAAAGGAGATGCCTCCAGATGATCCTGTAGTGCTAAAACTAACAGATATTATGCTAGATACATTCGGCTGCTATGGCGCATTTGCACTAGGTTATGATGTGGGCGAATCGACCGCGGGACAACTATATGTATTAGTATCTTTTGATGAAAATTTTACGGCTCGACAAGATGTTATATATGAAACGCTCTAGAGTATTTGTTAGCAATGGAGCTGTTTGTATAGCTGAGCTAAGCTGAGAGTCTATTGGATGTTAGTATGGCAAGGCTTAACTATCAATATAAATAATAAACAGGAGAGAGACGATGGAAAATCTGTATAAAGAATTAAGAAGCTTTTTTGCCAATGATATGGATTTAAATGATTTATACGATTCTGAAGCCATAGTTTGGATTGATTGGCGCGAGTACGACGAAGATGTAGTGCGCTATTTTAATGACATGATGGATGAGCCTATCGATATTAAAACGGTTAGTAATGGCAAGGCTTATGGTGACGATATTGTGTTACAAAAAGGCGATAAAGAGCTGCAAATTCCTTACGGTGATGAGCAAGACCGAGATGTAACAATCAAATATTTCAACGACCTTGTTAAGCCTGACTATGAGGTGCGTTGGTTTGTTGAAAGCCTTGGAAACGATACGCTCGGCTTTACCGTGCTTTCAGGGGCAGAATGGGCCAAATTAGACGATGAATTTGGAGCGGATACGGTTCGCTATTATTTTGAACCTATCGATTTTGAAAGCGACATGTTTAATCTCGGCATGGATGAAGTCTTTGCGTTGCTTGCGTTACGAGAAAATAGTGAAGGCGTTAATACTCAATTTAGTACACAATTAGACCGGATTAGAATCATAAATAAAGAAAAGACCTTGGCTGAACAAAAAGAGAACGGACAAATTGACTTGAAACAATACATGGTCGCTAAAAAAGAACTACAACAGATTAAGGATGACTTTGTAGCAACCCATGGCGAGATGGAATAAGAGCTGTTGTCCTAAAGGAGATTCATATGGCTATTGACGGTGTGAAAATCATAGATAGTGATGATGGCCATGATATTTATAATGCCATTGTTGAGCGATACAAGGATGGTGTCAGTGTTGATACCATAATTTCTGAAATCTTAAGTGAGGAACAAAATTTTTGCACTGATGAGTTTTACACAGAAATTTATTGGACTGCAGTGGCCTATTCGTTGTGGAAGATAGGCCATCTACCGGATGACGTCAAAGAGAAAGCCTTAGACATAATTGCTCAGGGCCCTCACGAGTTTTGGCTAGAAATCGATGATAAGGCCCCTAAACAGCGCCAAAAGGTATTAGATAAGTTAGCCGTACAGCTACAGAGCGAAAATCCAAAGCCGCTTAAGGTTCGTAAATCTAAAACAAAGAGAGAACCTTATTTTAAGATGGGCGACGTATTAGCTGTTAAGTTCGAAAACGAGTATGGTGTCGTCTTTGTATCTGACGTAGATCAATCACCGCGGAAAATTGAGTACCATTTAGCATGTACACGGCTTTTACAAGAAGAAAAACCAACAATGGAGCAGTTTTTAAATAGTAAAATTGCCTGCCGGAAAGATAATACAAATTTCGGTATCGATACAGACTGTTGGTTCACTCATAAGGACTTAGGTTTGTTACTGGATAATTTGGAAATTATCGGGATCGTTGAACTGTATCCGTGTAAACTATGGAAACTAGCACCAGCGGGAACGCTAGAGGATATCTATGAGGAGATTACAGATGAGCCTAGGGTTGGAAAACTACGTCTTATAGACACCTGTGAACTGGTGAAAGAGGTTATATACGGATAGGAATACGAAAGTATATTGATAAAGGTATAACTATAATGGATACTATGACGAAACAATATATAGAAACTGTACAAGTCAGTGATATACCGTGGCACCGGTTAACCACAACCTACGGGCGTGCCACAGATTTTCCTAATGAGCTTGATGTGTTGTGGAACATGGAAAGCATGGAAGCTGTTGATGCGGCTGGTGAGGCGTTAGCACAGAATATTGAGCATCAATCGACGTTGTGGCATGCTACACCATTCGCGATGATTTTCTTGCTTCGTATTTTTAAGAAAGCTCAAGAAGTGAGCGCTCATAATGCGGTAGCGCAGTATTTAGCAGAACAATTGGTTGAGTTGTTTACTGTGATTGCTGAGTGCATTCGAGATGGTCTTATGCTAGAGCATGCAGATCCATTGCCGAACTTTGAGGATATGCTCAACGAAGAATACCTTTGGTCTGAAGAATATGATGAAGACGAAGACGTTCTTAGATTTGAGGAAGATGACGTATTCCCTGATGATTTATTCTTTAGCTTTTATTATTACTCCCTGCAAATACTTTTGTTAGCTATTCCGCTATTAGATACATCTGATGAAGGAGAGGCTAAATTGCTAGGATTAATTTCTGCTAATAGGAGCGTGTAAGATGGACTATTTAGATATATTGCGAAATGATGCCAAGTTAGCTGAAGATTTTGATACGCTATTCGATTTTCGTTTGCTAGATGCGTTGGAGGAACGCGATACCGCTGAGGGTCGCTGCACGTTCTCTGTGCCGGGGATGGCATTTGCTGTAGATGGTGCTGGCGGTGAATATCATCTATTGGAGGATGGATCCATAGGTTATTGGAGTAGTGAGGGTGCTGCGGGCCGTTTGGCTGAAAGTATGGATGATTTGTTTCATTTGATTGTTTTTAGTATTTGTTGGCATGATTACTGTGACTCAAGTAAGTATGCTGATGTGGCAACACTTGAAGAATATGGTCAAAATAAGCAGTTGGACATTATCTCTTATTCGCCGATGGAACTTTGGGAACCCATTGTGAAAGCTTTGCATATGCCCATAGACATGAAACTTTCACCTGTTTTACAGAAATTCTATGATGCGGCGCATCGTGAATCTGTATATGCTTGCTATTTCCATGAAGATGATGGGAGCATTACGGAATCAGAACATCTATTTTTCTAGTGTGTAGAAGGATTTGTGAAAGGATTTAATTATGGGACTAATTGCTAATTATAGCTGTTTAAGCGATGTAAATTTAAAAGAGCTTAAAGCCATGGGCTCAGAAGAAGAGGAAATTCTTGAAAGTGTTGAAGAGTGGAATGACGACGATGAATTATTGCTTGATATCGACAAGATGTGGGATGTACTCCATTTTGTGCTAACTGGTGTGGGCACTGACCATAAAGACGATAAAAATCCTCTTAGCCAAGCGGTACTAGGCGTAATGGCTGTTGAGGATATATCAGACTATGTAGCATATACAGAACATAATTATTTAGCCAATATCGTGGCAGCTCTAGATCAATTTGATATTGAAAGTGCTCTGGAATCTTTTGATATGAAAGCCTGCAAAGAAGCAGAATTGTATCCAAATATCTGGGACTATGAAGAAGAAGAGGAAGAAATCAAAGACGAAATTCTTCATAATTTCGAGCAAATGAACCGCTTTTATAAACAAGTGCTCGAAGCTAATGGGCATGTGCTTGTATCAATTTGCTAAGGTCGTTAAAATTTGTTGGCTATGAATCTAGTTATAGCCAAACTGATTATGCGACTGGCGAAGAAGAGGAATTGTAACATGGCAGTGTTAACAGAAAAGCAAATTAAATATGGCTTTGACTACTATCATAAGGATGACGCACGGCCTAAATCTGTTGTAGAGGTCTCTGAATATGATGGCGAAGATAAATTAATTATTAATTGCACACAGTTAGATGAAGGGTATTCTGCTAAGGATAAGAAACGTATTTGGCTAGAATGGTGTGATTTTCTGGTAAATAATCCAGACGCTTTTACAGAGCTTATGTTTTGTACAAGAATGCCACAGGACTTATTTGATGCGGTGTGTGCCCAACGTAGACTTAAAAGATTACATATAAAATGGGGTGTCTATCCAGATATTTCAAAATTAGAGAGCTTACAAGAACTAGAATATCTACACATTGGGTCCGGAAGAAGTGTATCGAGCTTAGAGCCTATTTCAAGATTAGTAAATTTAGTAGCTCTGTCGATTGAAAACTTTCAACAAATTGATGATTATGCGCCATTAGCTAATCTAAAACATCTTGAAAGTCTTGCCTTAGAAGGTGACTTCGCCGCTCCTAAAATTCTTAAGGTTCAATCCTTAGAATTTTTACGCCATATGAAACAGTTACGCTTTTTTAGTCTTTTAACGGCAAAGGTGATAGATAAAGACTACTCTCCCGTTTTAGAACTCAATAATCTAGAACATCTTACGTTAAAATCTTGTAAAGAGGTTAAGCAGTTGTATCCTCAATTAATTAAATTACCAAAGTTGAAGTATGGCACTGTATTAGAACGACCGGAATTATATGAGTAATAAATTATGAAAAGGCAATAATTACAATGGACAAAGCACGTAAAAAGGAATTATTGAAAGACTATAAAGCTAAAGAAAAACAGAATTTTCAAGATAGCTTACCTATGGGCGAAGAGTTGTTTTGGAATCTCTTTGACTATGTAGACGAGAAATTAGAGGCGAATGACGGTTGCGACCATAGTTTGACTTTCACAAGAGAATTTTTAGAAACACAAAAGGTAGATGTTGAAAGCGTACTAGATTGGATTATCAACGAAGGTGGCGGTTGTGATTGCGAGGTTCTCTACAATGTAGAGGAACGTTTTGAAGAGTACCGTTAATAGTATTTTCTATAGTTAATTCCTTTTATTTACAAGTGTTACCATAAAGGTTTATAGTATAGGCATGTGATGTAATTATTCACATGCCTATTTTCTTTTATAAGGAGGACGCTATGCAACACGTTCAAACCCGCAGTACTACATCCGCGTTAGTACTCACAGCCGTATTGATTGCCCTCGCTACATTGCTTACAATGTATACGAAAATTCCAGTACCTGGCATACGCGGCTATTTCAATGTTGGAGATGTCGTTATCATGACATCCGCTTTATTATTAGGTCGAAAATATGGCGCCTATATTGGTGCTATTGGGCCAGCGCTAGCTGATTTATTCCTCGGCTACGCAGTCTTTGTACCAATCACCTTTGTGGTGAAAGGCATTGAAGGCTATCTTGTCGGTACTGTCTATAACAATAAGACAACTACCTCTGCCTTAGTGGCAACTGTTGTAGGTGGTATTATCATCGTAGCAGGCTACTTCATCGCCGAATACTTTGTATTCGATCCAGGCGTAGCCATTGCTAGTATTGTGACTAATACCATTCAAGCCGTTATGAGCGTTATTATTAGCATGATTCTCTATGCTATCTTGCGTAAACGCCTGGGGTAGTAAATTGACAGTCCAGATTATACTATAAGTACAAAAGAGCCAGTTAACGTGTTCTAGGCATTAGGCTCATCAAAGAATTGAGAATTTGATAAACCTAACGTGTCTAAGTATTGCAGTACTTAGTCGCGTTAGGTTTATTTTTTGGCTTAGGTTGTATTAATATTATTGTTGAATAAAACATAAGTTCGACATATAATGTAATTAAGATAGTCGACGAGGTTGGGTCGCCCTTTTTCTTCGGAGGGGGTGAAGCCTATGAGTGCCTACGAAATCATTATGATTGTCCTTGGGATTTTAACTGTAGTTATTTCCTTTGGAGCATTGATAGTGCTGATTTGTCGTAATAACGACAAATAGCCCTTCGTTACCAACTGGTAGCTGAAAACGAAAGGCCATTTCTGCATGTTTTATAATGTTTTGGGATGAGCCTAACGGAACCACTCGTCGACTATCTCTTTATTACATTATAAAGAGGTTAACCTATATAGTCAATTCGAATAAGAGAGGTAAATTGACAGTCTCTAGAATTCAGACTATACTATAAGTACAAAAGAGCCAGTTAACGTGTTCTAGGCGTTAGGCTCATCAAAGAAACAAGAATTTGATAAACCTAACGTGTCTAAGTATTGCAGTACTTAGTCTTAAACGTTAGGTTTATTTTTTACCTAACTCACGTTAATGGCTCTTTCATTATTAGTATATAGCGGAATTTGAATATTGAAAAATACGAATTAATTTCTTACAATTTTTACACGAATAAAAGGGAGACTTTATCAAGAGTCTCCCTTTGTTAGTTATAAATAGACTAATATTTAGTAATAGATTTTTTGTTGCGGTCGTTCCTTAATTACAGTATGTTTCGTTCTTCAAAGACCGCTTTCACCGTAAACAGTGCGTTCAGCACGCGTGGAAACCCCGCATAGGGGATGCAGTGGGTACAGACCTCTACGATTTGCTCGGGCGCAATACCGACATTGAGTGCCGCATTGGTGTGTACTTTCAGCTGTGCCTCGCAACCGCCCAGCGTTAACAGGGATGCGAGCGTAATCAGCTCCCGTTCCTTGAAATCCAAGTTGGGGCGTGTGTAGATGTCGCCGAACAGCTCGACCAATAAATCGGCTATGGCCGGTGAAATCTCTTGAATTGTGTTATACACCTCCTCGCCGTGCAGCCCGTCAATTTGTTTCAATGTGTTCATACCGATGTTAAAACGTGTTTCTTTCATAATTATTACCTCCGTCTAGACGTATGATATATGCTCGAGTATACTTGAGGTCAAGGTGGTGAAAGTATGAAAATCGGTGAATTTTCAAAATTGGTGGGACTGTCTATTTCTACATTGCGATATTATGAGGATCAAGGATTCCTTCACATTGAGCGGCAGAACGGCATTCGCAATTATCATGCGGAGGATGTGGGGTTTGTGCAGTTTATTAAACGCCTGAAAGACATGGGAATGCCACTTGCGAATATCAAGCGGTATGCGGATTTAAGGTATGCCGGATCTCATACGGTCCATGAAAGAATGACACTGTTACAAGACCATTATCGGTTTATTGAGACCGAAATTAAACGATTGGAAGGCTATAAGAATAATCTAGAAGATAAGTTAGAGTTGTATGAACATCTTTTGAATCAAGATTACAAATAATTGACATACGTATAAATACGTATTAATATATATATAAATCAAAAATATAAAAGGACGGTGATTAAAGTTTGACCACACCAAAAGAGTTAATGAAGGTTTTAACAAAGGATGGTTGGTATATTGATAGAGTTAGAGGTTCACATCATATATTAAAACATCCAACAAAAAATGGGCGAGTGACTATAGCACTACATAAAGAAGATTTAAAACCTAAAACATTACAAACAATCTTGAAGCAAGCGGGGCTTAAATAGCCCCCTATCAAGATAAAATGGTGGAGTTAAGATAATCACAAGCTGAATGTCTAGATAGGAGGAAATAATGAGAAAGGAAATGTACCCAGCTGTATTTAGTACAGACGGTGAAAATGGATATACGGTAAGTTTTCCAGATTTATTAGGCTGTGTAACTGAAGGCGATACTTTATGTGAAGCGGTAGAGATGGCTGAAGATGCACTAGGTATTTACTTGTATTCATTGAGTGAAGATGGAGAGGACTTTCCAAAAGCAAGTAATCCAATCGATATTAAATGTAATGAAGGGGAGTTTATAGATTTAGTAAAATGGGACGAAGAAGAGTATTTAAAAAGAACAGATAACAAGGCTGTAAAAAAGACTCTCACAATCCCAAGCTGGTTAAATCATAAAGCAGAAGAGAAACAACTTAATTTTTCACAAATTTTACAACGAGCTTTAAAGCAAGAATTAGAACTAATATAGTATAAATATTTATAGATGATGTGCTTAGATTAATTAAATCTAAATTTACGAGCGTTTCAAAGAAGGGATAAATGTATAATACTTTCATTATATAGTGAAAAAGGAGATCTAAATGGCAAATTTACCTAACTGCCCTAAGTGCGGCGATGAATACACATACGAAGATGGTCATATGTTTATCTGCCCTATGTGTGGCAATGAATGGACAGCGGCTGACGCACAAGCTGCAGCTGAAGCAGGTATCATTCGCGATGCTAACGGCAATGAACTAGCTGATGGCGATACCGTTGTTGTTGTAAAAGACCTCAAAGTAAAAGGCGCTGGCGTATTGAAACAAGGTACGCGTGTTAAAAACATTCGCCTCATTTCTGATGCGAGCGACGGACACGATATCGATTGTAAAATCGATGGCTTTGGTGCGATGGCATTGAAATCTGAAATGGTTAAGAAAATCTAATCATGGAATCCCTACTGATAGAACGTCGGTAGGGATTTTTTCGTGGTATAATCAAGGTATAATGTGTTACGTAAATTTGTATAATTTTGAGGAGCAATTATGATATCTCAGGAGGAATTAAAGGCGTGTACGTATAATTTATTAAAAGAACGAGGCGTTACCGTTCAGGACATTGCAGATATTGTGATGATGATTCAACAACCATATATTCCTGATTTGACGATGGACGAATGCGTAGAGAGTGTACAGGCAGTCCTTGAAAAACGAGAAACACAAAATGCCATCATTACGGGCATAGAATTGGATAGATTGGCGGAGCAGAAGAAATTATCTGAACCACTACAAAGTATCATGACTCGTGATGAAGCGTTGTTTGGTATTGATGAAATCCTCGCTTTATCCATTGTGAATTTATACGGATCTATTGGATTTACGAACTATGGTTATATTGATAAGGTAAAACCGGGCATTGTTAAAAATCTAGATAGTCAAGTTGATAGTCACTGCAATACGTTTCTTGATGATTTAGTTGGTGCCGTGGCGGCCGCTGCAGCAGGTCGCATTGCCCATAATACGCCGAATCGGGTGCACCATGTCGTTGTGGAGGGATAGAACATGAACGTTTTAGTCGTAATTGATATGCAACATGATTTTGTGGATGGATCTCTTGGTTCTCCAGAGGCTCAGGCCATCGTGGATAATGTACGTCAAAAAATTGCATCCTTTGATGGACCTATTATTTTTACACGAGATACTCACGATACTAATTATCTTGAAAGCCAAGAAGGTCAGCATTTGCCAGTTGTGCATTGTGTGAAAGATACAATTGGTTGGCAAATTATGGAGAGCCTCATCACGGTCGCAGAAAAACGCAATATCATTCATCCGTACTTTATCATTGATAAACCTAATTTTGGATCCTCTGAATTAGTTACGCGTTTGCAAGGTATGAATACAGCTGAGCCTATTGAAAGTATAACCTTGGTCGGTGTTTGTACAGATGTGTGCGTTGTGTCGAATGCCATATTGTTGAAAGCTGGATTACCAGAGGTTCCAATTCATGTAGATTCAAAGTGCTGTGCTGGGGTTACACCAGAGTCTCATGAAGCAGCATTGGCTACGATGAAAATGTGTCAGTGTGTTATTGATTAATAAAAAATTTTCTTTCCATTGCCATTTAAGGGTGTCGATCATATACTATCGATACCCTTTTTCTTGTGTACAAAACAAAATGGTTTTATTCAATAGGCGTGAATATATTGACGATTCTCTATATAGATAGTAGAATATATTAAGAATGATAATTCATATCAATTAAGACTGTAACATGAATATATTGCTTGTTGATGAGTATCATCAAGCGTATGTTAATAATTTGAATGCTGCTATCGCGAAGTATCCTGATCTCGCCTATGGTTGCGTAGATTGTATTCTCGGCGATATTGCCAATGTGCCAGAGGATATCCGCCAAGCGGTTATCAACAACGGCGGCGGTCATAAGAACCACACTATGTTCTGGGAAATCATGACAAAACCAGATACGTCTAAATTGGAAGGCCCTTTGAAAGAGGCTATCGACGCTGAACTTGGTGGCTATGATGCCTTTGTTGAAAGCTTCTCCCAAGCGGCGGCAACACGTTTTGGTTCCGGTTGGGCTTGGCTAGTAGTTAATAAGGACGGCAAACTAGAGGTAACATCTACGGCTAACCAAGATAACCCTCTTTTGGAAGGTAAAACGGCTATTCTTTGTTTAGACGTATGGGAACATGCATATTATTTGCACTACCAAAATCGTCGCCCAGATTATATCAAGGAATTCTTCCGCGTTATTAACTGGGACAAAGTATCTGAAAACTACGAAAAAGCATTGAAACCTCATCATCAATAAGATAGCTTTAAATCCTCTCAAAACTAGATATATTTTAATAGATAACGGATAGTTGATATATTCTCCTCTATACTTGACTGGGGATGTATTATCTATCCGTTATTTATATATAAAAATTTTGATATTTTTAGAAAGGACTTTCAAAAGTATAGCCATGGATACAGATTTTCTAATCGATATCGTTTATCATAGGATCATAGGTTATGTTAGATAAACCTTTCACAGTATATATTGCCTTGTATACACAGTGGTACGTATAGAGGGCTATTCACATAAGTAATACACAATATTTTTGACACGAGGGGATCAAAATGGAAAAGAAATTAGATTTGTCCAAATCCGTATATGATTTGGTAAAAGAATATCCTGAAGTAATAGATATTATGAAGGGTTTAGGGTTCAGCGAAATCACTAATAAAGTAATGTTGAACTCTGTTGGTAAAATCATGACTATTCCGAAAGGGGCTAAAATGAAGGGCGTATCCATGATCGATATCGTAGGCGCTTTCATGAAAGCTGGTTTTACCTTGGAAGGTGAAATGCCGAATCTACAAGGTGATGAAGCAGCATCTGCTAAGGATGCTCCTGTAGAGACTGCTGCTACTCAAGTAGAGGAGCCTAAAGCTAGCCAAAATACAGAAACTAATGAAGAGGACACTGTTACAGATAGCGAACGTGTAGAACAATTGAAAGGTTTCTTGAAGCGGTTAGGTACTGGTGAAGAGCTTGGTGCTGTTCGTGAAGACTTTGCCAGTCAATTCAAACATGTTGAGGCTAGTGAAATCATGAAAGCTGAACAAGGTCTTATGCGTGAAGGTACACCTCTAGAAGAGGTACAACAATTATGCGACCTTCACTCTGCGTTGTTCCATGGTTCCACCATTCATGAACAAATGGATGCAGAACATGCTAAGGTAGAAGCGGTTCTAGAAGCTCAAGAAAAGAGCAAGAGCGTTGTGGCTTTGGTAGAGACTGTAGGTCATCCGTTAAACCAATTAACAGAAGAAAATAAAGCGCTTAACGATTTAATTGAAGAACTTCGTCCTAAGGTAGCCGATAAAACGGCAACCATTGATGATGTGAATACAGTGCGTCAACTATCTGTTCACTATGCCAAAAAAGGCGATTTATTATATCCAAAATTGAAAGTGGATTATGCAATCGGTGGTCCATCCATGGTTATGTGGACTGTTGACGGCGATATTCGCGACCAACTAGGCGATTTAGCAAAATCTAGCCAAAGTGTAGATGATTGGTATAGACGTTTTGATGAGCTTCTTACACGTGCTCAAGAAATGATCTACAAAGAACAAAATATCTTGTTCCCAATCTGTGCAGAAAACTTCAGCAAAGAAGATTGGTATCAAATTTACAAAGATACAGCGCAGTATGAAGACATCTTTGGTGTAACACGCATTGCTTGGTCAGAAGCTGATGCCGCATTAGCTGCGCAAACTACAAAACCAAGTGATGATAATAATGCTATTGGTTTAATTGGTGGTACTTTAACTGTAGACCAACTAGATGCTATGCTCAATACAATGCCAATGGAGGTAACCTTCGTTGATCATGAAGATATTAACCGTTACTTCAACGATGGTGAAAAGGTATTCAAACGTCCTACTACAGCAATTGGCCGGGACGTGTATTCATGTCATCCGCCAAAGGTAGAACCAATTGTACGCGGTATCATTGATTCTTTCCGTAAAGGTGACCGCGATAATGTGGCAGTATGGCTTGAAAAACAAGGTCGTCTATTCTATGTAAACTACATGGCTGTACGCGACCAACATAATAACTATATTGGTACATTAGAACTCGTACAAGACATGCAATTTGCAAAGGAACATTTTGGTAGATCTAAATAAGAAAATTATATAATCTGACCATATACAAAAAAGCTGCTCTAGAACTGATACTAGAGCAGCTTTTTATATGGGGAGTAGATTTTTTATAGATTGCATAGGGCTAAGGTTGTATATGCTCAATGATGCTATGTGTAGCTACCTTAATATTGGTTAAACTTGTTGCTAAGTTTAGACGCACAAAGGTGGCGTAGCTTTCACCACCGAACCATTCGCCAAAGCTAGGAGCAATGCGGCATTGGTTTTCAAATACATCGTGCATATCGTCAGCCATTACGTAGGCGCCAAAATCTATCCATGCCAAATAGGTGCCGTCCATAGGGCTAATGCGTAGCTTAGGAAGGGCAGATAGTAGCTCACGACATAGATACTCGTAGTTTTCACGAATGACTGTGAGTGCAGCGTTGAGCCAAGTCTTGGCTTCTGGATGGGTGTAGGCCGCCGTGATAGCGGCTTCAGCGATAACGTCCGAGTCTGTATGATATACAAGTGCTTTATATGTATTGTATTGGCTCCGTAATTCATCGTTAGGGATGATGACCTCCGCATGGTGTAGACTCGCCATGTTAAATGATTTTGATACAGAGGACATGGCGATTATATTATCTTTATATACACCATTACACACAGATAAGGTTGGTGTAAATGGTGTGGGGCCGGTAATAAGGTCCTGATGGATTTCGTCGCTAATGATGAGCACCTTGTGACGCTCACAAATGCTAAATAACCGATCCATCTCATTTTCTGTCCATACGTGACCTACAGGATTATGTGGATTACAGTGGATGAAAACCTTCACATCATTTTGCTTAATGGCGGATTCGAATACATCATAATCAACTGTGTATTTATTGGTCCGCGTGCGATGTAGCGGAACAGCAACAATGCGCCTGTTCGCACCATTGGCACGGGCATCGAAGGCTCCGTATACGGGCGTAAGGACTGCGATGGCATCATTTGTTTTTGTGAAAGCCCCAATACACCACATGATACCTGTAATCACATTGGGCGCACTGGTCAACCAGTCTTGTTCAAGATTACAATTATGACGACGTTTGTGCCAATTCATGACTGCTGAAATATAATCAGGATTTGTCATGGTATAACCTAATGGATTGGCTTTTACATAGTTACAAATAGCCTCTTGTATGCACTGAGGCGTCATAAAATCCATATCTGCTACCCATAGGGGTAATAAATCGGTGCGGCTAAATTTTAAGTGCTCGCCGTCCCATTTGCGAGAATGGGAACTGCGGCGATCGATATAGTATGTTTCAGTAAAGTCTATTGTGTTCATAGTGAACCTCTATAAGTATATGTTAATGTGGTGGGAATTAATTACTCTATCTATTATCAGTATACATGCATAGATATATATGTAAATATACCCTTAAGAATTGCTGTTACAGTATCTTTTGTTTCTATGCAATCCTTGCATAAATAGGGACTATATTCGTATACAAAAGGTGTTAGATTTGCTTGACTGTTGGGACTTTTACAATTTAGAATATACTATAGAATAGTGTGTGTCTCACCAGTGACCACACTCGTATCGAATGGTTACAAATGATAAATTCTTGGCCGTATATAGTGGGCGATGTTCATATGTGAGTTTGCTTCATCGAACTGTGCCGCTATATGGGAAGGCTAATATAAGTATAGTACTGGATCCTGTTAAGGAGGCATGTGCCATGAGTAATGAATTGAAACCCCTTCATTTTGATGCGGATTACACGATGGAGGAGGCGCTCGCTGAGGCGAAACGTTGTCTAAATTGTCCAAAACCTTTGTGCCGCATGGGATGTCCTATTGAAAATGAAATCCCTCGTTTTATCCAAGCGATCGCGCACGGTAACTTTGGTTTAGCCAACGATATCTTGGCGGAACGCACAAATTTGCCAGCCATTTGTGGTCGCGTGTGCCCTCGTGAAAATCAATGCGAAGGTAACTGCATCATGAATAAGGCTAAGAAACCGCCTATCAACATCGGTAAATTGGAACGTTTTGCTGCCGATTTTGAAAGCATCAATGAATTGCGCAAACCTAAGAAAATTAAACAAGATCTCGGTAAAGTAGCCGTTGTTGGTTCCGGCCCTGCAGGCTTGTCCGTTGCAGGCGACGTTGCGAAACTCGGCTATGATGTAACTGTATTTGAAGGCCAATCCGAACCGGGTGGCGTATTGTTATTCGGTATCCCTGAATTCCGCTTATCCAAATCCGTTGTACGCCGTGAAATCGCCCGCCTTGAAGGCTTAGGCGTTAAATTTGTATGTAATACATTTATCGGTCAAGATAAATCTCTGGATGACCTATTTGCAGAAGGCTTTGATACCATCTTCATCGGTACAGGTACACATATTCCTCAAGAAGTACGCATGGAAAATGATGAAGTACATGGCGTATTCCAAGCGATGTACCTATTAACAAATGTACAACTCGTAGAAAATGGTGAGCTTGAAGAAAAAGCGATTCCTGTGAAAAAAGGTGACCGCGTTGTCATCATCGGCGGTGGTAACGTAGCGATGGATGCGGCTCGTACATGCGTACGTTTAGGCTGTGAATCTGTAACCGTAGCATATCGTCGTAGCCAAGAACAAATGCCTGCTTTGTTATCTGAATACGAAGAAGCACGCGCTGAAGGCGTTCAGTTCCAATGGTTCGCTTCTCCAGTAGGCGTAGAAGGTACAGATAAGGTAGAAGGCTTTAAATACGAAGTGATGGCTCTTAATGACGATGGTGCTGGTATCCACGGCACAGGCAAATACCAAGTTATGCCTGTCGATAAAATCATCATCGCTGCTGGTCATAAACCAAATGCTCGTCTTGTTGGGGAAGGTAACAACCTTCGCGTAGACGAAAAAGGCTATATCATTACATCCGAAGAACCATACGGTATGACGAGCCGTGAAGGCGTATTCGCCGGCGGTGACGTAGTGCATAAACCAGCTACTGTAGTACTCGCTATGCGCGAAGCTAAAAAAGCTGTTGATGGCATGGTTAAATATATGGAAATCAAACGTGCTATGGCCATTGCAGAAGAGCATAAATAAGAATTTTATGTACAAGAATATACATGTATGTGTATTTAAGCATAATTTTATAACATAATATGAATAAAAATCCCTTGCGATATGAATATACCGCAAGGGATTTTCCATTATATGTCATCATAAATCAAGTTAGTATGGCCCCTCTTAGTTGGTTGTCGTATTGTGGAGGCAAAGAGTTGCTATTAAGGGATAGTATAGAAAGTGAGGTTTCTATGACGTATGATATCGTATGTAGTGAAACACAGTCAGAAAAGGCTATCCAACACTTAGGCGTTCTCATTCTCTTATGGCGCCGCCACTATCACATAACTCAGCAAGAGTTAGCTAAACGGACCGGATTGTTACAGTCCTATATTAGTGGACTGGAAAAGGGGAATATAGACCCTCGTATATCTACACTGTGTAGGATAGTCAATGGCTTTGATAATATGCCCTTAGATACATTTTTTGGAGGCCCTGACTTAGGCTTTATCGACTTTCATGGCATAGAACATCGACATATAGAATTTCATTAAAACCCTAAATCCTCATTGATGATAATCACCTCCATAGTTTGCATGTTACGCATTTTCTTGTAGTAAATGGTTAAGGCATTGCAAATTCTGTCCGGTGAACCACAGTCGTAACATTTTTCTTCTAATGTAGCACAAGGATTGAGAGAGCTTTTCTTATTTTTTTTACTGTTTAGAGGTGCTGCCACATTGCGTGCTCGATAGATGGCCGAGGCTAAGTCCGGTGTAATTTTATTGTGACCTAGCACAAAGAATACCTCTTGCGATCCAAATAGGGACGCCGCTACACGGTTACCGGTGCCATCGATATTGACCATTTCACCTGTTTGCGCCAAGGCGTTTACAGAGGTGAGAAATACATCGCGGCCCATGGTGCGTAGCGCGGTGTCGCGGAAGCTTTCACCAGGAAGAGGACGCTGAATATCCGTGATGTCATCGTTGAACTCAGATAAGGCATCATGAACCTTAAGCTCTAATAAGGTGCGAGAATCGCCGATGGCTACTTGTTTATGTTGAATACGAGACTGTAAATAGGCCACCGCATCAGCGCCTGTTTCAAAATAATGGACTACAAATTTATTGCGCTCTAAGGCTTTGATGGTTTTCTCTATATCGATGGGGGCATCGTTGCTTTGAGGATTGATAACTGCATTGATTGTTGTGTCTGTATTGGCCATAAGTCCTCCAATATTATATATAAACTAGTGAGGTAAACAGTATTTTCGAAGTAATGTAAGGTAAAGATTATTTTCTAAGTAATACAGTATTTCTATTACTAGTATTGTACTGTTTTATGTGGTGGTTATTCAATATAAGGAGCCCCTGTTTTTAGATAAAAGAATGATACTGATAGTATAGAATGTTCTTTGTATAAAACATTGGAATAGAATCCATATTTGAATACTAAATAGTAAAGATTTGGAATGAAATCCAATTTTATGATAAAATTAATATAAAGTTGGAATGGAATCCAAAGTTATTAGGTAGTCGATATGATATTTGACAATACTAATAAGAGGGTTCCATCTATGAGAACGTACATAGATGAGGAGGCCCTTATGAAATTAATTCAGCGCCAAGGATATCTAGATTTTTTACGACGTAATCGGAATCGGTCTATTGTTAAGGTTGTCTCTGGGATACGTCGTTGTGGGAAATCTACGTTATTTAGGCTATTTAAGGATGAGCTGTTATCGGAAGGCATTAAACCTGAACAGATAATATCCATTAATTTTGAAGAACTAGAATATGAGCATTTACGAGATTATCATGCGCTGTATCAATATATTTTAGAACGTATGCAGCCTGATGAAATGAATTATATTTTCCTTGATGAAATTCAGCACGTTGATCAGTTTCATCGCGTCGTAGATAGCTTGTTTGTAAAAGAAAATACAGATTTATATATTACGGGCTCCAATGCATACTTTATGTCATCCGATATTGCTACATTACTGACTGGGCGGTATGTGGAAATTCAGATGTTACCACTGTCCTTTAGTGAGTTCTATTATAGTAAATTCGATGGTAATCAGTACTCTTTAATTCCTGCCTATGAGTCCTATCTTCGTGAAAGCTCATTCCCTTATACGCAACAATTAGGGGGCGAAGATTTTGATATACAAGAATATCTACGAGGCCTATACAATACCCTATTATTACATGATGTTGTGGCTCGATTGAAGATTAGTGATGTTACAATCTTACAAGATATTGTGAGATATATTATGTCTAACATAGGTAGTTTGCTTTCACCCAATAAGATTGCAAATTCGCTCGTTAGCGCCGGTAGAAAAATAGATAATAAAACGGTAGAACGATATTTACAAGGTTTGCAAGATAGCTTGTTGCTATATAAGGTCAATCGTTATGATGTACGCGGTAAAGAATTATTGCGTATAAATGCAAAGTACTACTGTGTGGATGTAACATTACGTAATCTATTAGTTGGCAATGCGAGTCGTGATACAGGACATATTTTAGAGAATATCGTTTTTCTTGAACTCATTCGTCGTGGATATACTGTATATGTAGGTCAATTAGCTAAGGGTGAAATTGACTTTGTTGCACAAAAAGCGGGTGTTACAGAATACTATCAGGTAAGCGAAACTGTGTTAGATCCTAATACGCTACATCGTGAGCTTGCACCTCTTAAGGCTGTACAAGACCAATATCCAAAGTTTTTACTTACATTGGATGAATTAAATAAAAATGCAAATTATGACGGAATTCAACAACGAAATGTTTTAGAATGGTTGTTAGAGAGCTATTAAATTGCTATAATAATAGTATTGATATGGCATAAGCCAATGTTAAGGAGGCAAAAATCGTGGATTTAATTCAAAAATTAAAAGACCAAGTAAAACCATTAGGTAAAAAAATCGTGTTGCCAGAATACAAAGATGAACGCGTATTGAAAGCAACTGAAATCATTTTGAAAGAAGGTTTCGTAACACCTGTATTAGTAGGTAACCCAGCTGAAATCGCAGAAGCTGCTAAAGCTGTTGGCGTATCCGTAGAAGGTGCTGAAATTATCGATCCAGCTAACTACGATCGTTACCAAGAAATGGTTGATACATTCGTAGAATTGCGCGCTAAAAAAGGTATGACTCCTGAAAAAGCTGACGCAACTATGAAAGGTGACTGCTTATTCTTCGGTGCTATGCTTGTTCGTCTTGGCGCAGTAGATGGCATGGTTGCTGGTTCCGGTTGCCCAACTGCAAACGTATTGCGCGCTGCATTACAAGTTGTTGGTACAAAACCAGGTCTTAAAACTGTATCTTCTTCCATGTTCATGTTCACAAGCAAAAAAGAATATGGCGACGACGGTATGCTCGTATTCTCCGACTGCGGCGTATTGCCTAACCCAACTAGCGAACAATTAGCTGATATCGCAGAATCCACTGTAGAAAAAGCTCGCAAAGTTGTTGGTATGGCTGACCCTCGCGTATCCATGTTGTCCTTCTCCACAAAAGGTTCCGCTTCCACTCCAGAAGTAGACAAAGTGGTTGAAGCTGTTAACATCTTGAAAGAACGCAACGTTGACTTCAAATTCGACGGCGAATTACAATTGGACGCTTCCATCGTTCCTTCCGTAGCAGAAAAGAAAGCTCCTGGCTCCAACGTAGCTGGTAAAGCTAACATCTTAATTTTCCCTGATCTTCAAGCTGCTAACATTGGTTACAAATTGGTACAACGCTTCTCCGGCGCTGACGCTCTTGGCCCATTGATTCAAGGCTTGGCTAAACCAGTTCATGACCTTTCTCGTGGCTGCTCCGCTCAAGACGTTGTAGACGTTGCTGCTATCGCTGCTGTTGAAAGCATCTAATAGCTGCATAATTTCATATATAAACATATGTCGTATATGTTTTGATATGCTGAAAGCTGGCTCTATGAGCCAGCTTTTTTGTGTGTTAATAGGTTTGTATATTCTCTATCCCGTAGCTTTTATATTAGTTGATGAGTATTCTCAAATTTGTAGCCACTGCGACAGACAGAATCTATAATTTAGCTTATAGTTTAGTTACAAAGTAAATTCGTTTGGGTTACATCATTGGAGGTATATCTTATGAGTGTAAATACTATCAATAAATCTATGACTGTTGCTGATGCAGTTAAAGTCAATCCAGAGTTAATGGACGTGTTGGCGAAGGATGGTATCGATTTTTGCTGTGGTGGTGGACATCCCTTGGCAGAAGCTATCGAGGCTAAAGGTAAAGATGTAGATGAATACATCGCTATGTTGAATACTGTTCAGCGAGCACAGAAGTCCTCACGCGCAGAGGTACTTAGCTATTCCAAAGAGCAATTAATTGATTACATCGTTCACAACTATCATCGAGAACAATTGGATATGATTGATGAAATTGATCAAGGCTTGGAAAAGCTCCTCAATGTACACTATGACCATCATGGAGCAGAGTTGACAGAAATCTATCAAACCTTCCTTCAATTGAAATCAGCCCTCGTGCCTCATTTTCGTCATGAAGAACATGTAGATTTTCCAGAATTTAAAGCAGGTAAACCTGTAGATTTTGATGAACTCCGTGCTGAACACGAAGCCGCAGGTGTGCTCCTAGAATCCTTAAGTGCATTGACTAATCATTACACTGCACCAGCAGATGGCTGTGCTACCTATGTGTATGTGTTTAAAATAATGAAAGCTTTAGAAGAAGGCCTTCATGAGCATATATTCTTAGAGAACTCTGTTTTGTTTGAGATGCCGTAAGATGTAAATATGGAATTTGTATAAATAGATAGGAAAGGTGTATTATTACATTAAGAACATTTGATTTAATCAACATACAAATGTAGTTATATTCGAGACCATAAAAAGGAGAGAATTATGATTTCAGTATTTGATACACATCCTGTTACTTTTGAAGACAAAAATCGTACCTTAACAATTAGTTATAATGGTGTACTCTGCAAAGATGCGAATGGACAAGTAGTAACTGACATTGATTTCGATGACGTAAATGAGCTATATCTTACAAGCTATTTGAACTCAAATAGTAATTATACAATTACGTTCAGAGACCATAATTGGAAAAATATTAAAGACCAAGATTTAGATACTGACCGTACAGATTATAATACTGGCCACAATATTCGTGAAACAAAAGCGATTATTGCCGCCTTTGCTCGTCATAAATTGACGGCGGAATTTCCAGCAAATTTAGACACTCTTCAATTGCCATTGGATTACTCCTACATGGGTAAACGAGAAATTACCATTAAAAACGGTGTTATCTCGAATGGTAAGGTAGATATTCCTATTAATGAAATTCGTCGTGTAATATGTGCCTCTAATGGTACAATTAGTAAACTATTAGTATATAAAGAAGAAAAACCTAGTTCCTTCTTTAAAAAGATTTTTGACAAATGTGATATGAAAATTACGTTGAATGCGATTACGTTGCCACTATTAGAAGCTATCGTAACACGCAATACCGGCCATGGCATCGATTTCACTCGTGGTAACGGTTTTGATCAAAAGGATTCCAACTATATCATTATTCGCTACCTCGACTCTGGATTCTTCCTTGATAAGGATGGTACAGCACCTACAGAATGGCAAAAGACTGCTGCTGAAACAACAGCTAAATTTAATTACGATGTAAATCAACTTATTTAGGTATAAACTTAATATATAAATAATAGCCTCTATGGATTCCTTACTGGTGAAGGCATGCCCATAGAGGCTGTTTTATAACTTTAAATCTACTGCAGAGAGAGTTGCGCTAGTTTTGCACTGCGGTGAAGCGTTGACGACCAAACTTGTGGTTGTTAATTTCATCTACTAGGATTTGTGCAAATGTAGCATAGGAAAGATAAGGTTTACCTTCTTTGTTTAAGATAACATTTTCATTACCTAATATATAATCATTAGATTCTGGACCTTCTGCATCTAAGATTGGTGGTGGGGTAAACATTGTCCAGTCTACATTGCTGAATTTACGCAAGATATCGTCAGATTTAGCATGAGTTTTGGAACGAACTAGGAATTCTGGAGGAAACTCTGGTGTATCATTTAGTTGAACTGTGTGATCTTCGTCTACATAGAGGCTACCTGCACCACCTATAGCGATGAGGCGTGTATTTGTGTTCGCTAATGCTTTTACAATTAATAATGTCAAATCTGCTGGTAAATGATACATATCTGGTGTGAAAGCACTTGTAGCATTTACGACTACATCAAATTGAGTTAGTTCTTGTTTTGTTAATTGCAATGCGTCTTTTACGATAGTTGGAATACCTTTAATCGCATCTTTGCGGCGAACAACGCCTGTTACTTGATGACCTACTTTGAGGGCTTTTTCTACAATGCGATGACCTGCTTTACCATTTGCACCGATCACTAAAATGTTCATGTTGTTTCTCCTTTTTATATAAAGTGCCAAACAATCAATTCTAAGCCTCCACCGCCTTGACGGCCTATGGCCTAGGCAAAGTCGTTTAGAATTAATTGTTTGTCACTTCTCTAACATATGATTAGTGAATACGTGTTCAGCTGATGACCTCATTATATAGGTGTGCATATATTTTGAATAGTAGAATTATTTTAGATAGGTACTATCAAAAGTAATAGAATTATGATATTTACTGGATAAAAATTTTTCAAAAAGTTTTGTACCCTAAAAAAAGATACTATAAAATACTTGCAATACAATAAATTTGTGATATGATTTGAACAACGTTATACACATAGAAAAGGAGAAATATAATGGCAGAGCAACTCGTAAATGTTCATGACTTAGTTGGCAGATGTCCCTTTGCTACGAGTCAAAAGTTATTAGCTGGTAAATGGTCTTTATTGATCATGCACGAATTATCTGAAGGTCCTGTGCGTTTCCGTGAGTTAGAGCGCCGTTTATATCCAATTACGCAAGCCACTCTTACTAGAGCACTTCGCCAAATGGAGGATGACGGTTTAGTTCATCGTGAAGTATATGGTACTATTCCGCCTAAGGTAGAATATAGCCTTACCGAAGTAGGTGCGGGATTTAAAACCGTTTTAGCATCCCTCGAACAATGGGGCAACCAATACATTGACTACATGAAAGCCGCTGGCCGCATCTAAGAAATGCCAGCGGCATTTCTTATCCCTTCTCCCTAAACTCAATTCGTATTCTTTATTATACCTAAATTCGGATAGAGTTTTATGTAGACGAACCTATGCCCTAAAAATCGACTTTGGCCCTGTCCCAAAGGGACAGACCCGGCCGGTGGAGATTTTTAGGGCGTAGGTTCGTCATCTTAAACGGACTAAGCCGAAATATGGTATAATAAAGAATATGAATGATATAAATTCTCAATAGTGTAGAGGTATTGATAACGATGTTAGATGTAACATTTCTCGCACACAGTGGCTTCCTCGTAGATGATGGCAAGCGCTGCTATGTGTTTGATTATTATAAGGATCCAAACAATATTGTTTGGCAGTTGGCAAAGCGTGGCCGTGAGTTGTGGTTTTTTATTAGTCACAGTCATGCAGATCATTTTAATCCGTCTATTACGGAATTTGATGGTCCTCAAACGCGTTATATTTGCCATCAAGATGTACCCTTAGAGGGTAAGGTAAGAAAATGTATTACCATGAGACCTGGCCAAGATGCCAATCTTGATGATGTAGGTATTCATATGTATGGTAGCACCGATGAAGGCGGTTCCTTCTATGTGAAAACAGATGTTGCGAATATCGATTCTGATTCCATTTTTCATGCGGGTGACCTTAATTGGTGGCATTGGCTTGGCGATACGCCGGAGAATAATGCGGACGCAAAGCGCATGGCTTGGCGTGAATTTAAGGAATTAGAAGGCTTATCCGCAGATGTGGCGATGTTCCCTGTAGATAATCGCTTGGAAGATGCTATGGAATGGGGTGCTATTGAATTCTTACGTCGCGTACAGGTGAAAAAGGCGTTTATTCCTATGCATCTAAATGGTCCACTATGGACGCCATCCGTGTATTTTAAAGCTCTTTTTGGCGATGTCCCTGTGTGGGAACCTCAAAAAGAAGGCGATGAATGCATATTTTAAGTGCCCCACGCGGTCACTACGTTATATGGGGAGAGTCTATATACGTAATTGAGTAAGTTAGGATCAAGTGATGATGAAAACTAAACCAGTGGCAACCACACTGTTGATTGTCATGGCTATCATATTTTTAATTTCATACCCTCATAGGCACGATGCACTTTGGGCGTTTATCATGCACGTTTCGGGGGCCGCGATGATTGGCGGTTTGGCGGATTGGTATGCAGTGACAGCGCTCTTTACAAAGCCTTTAGGTATTCCTTTCAAAACGGCTATCTTGCCGCGTAGCAAAGAACGGTTAATACAGATTGGCCGGACCATGCTCAGCGAAGAATTACTTCGGGTGCCACAAATGTACTATGCCATCAAACGAGAACGCGTTATGGTGCGTATCATCGAATATGGCATGAGTGATGTAGGGCAAAAACAGATGAGAGAACTCTTATACGGCGTTGGCAATCAGGTATTATCCCATATGGATATTGAGCCGATGCGTAAGGAGATTAATAAGGCTGTTTATAAAGGGGTATCCAATTGGAAGGCCACACCTCTCGTTATTCTATTCGGTCGTTGCATGCTGGAACGCCATACGGCTAGCGTGTTTTGGCTTTATTTTAATCGAACTTGTCAGCGTGTTATCGCGTCAAATCAGGTGTATCCATATTTGTATCGCGTCATGCTAGACATTATGAAAACCTATACTAAGGATTCATTTATGCGTGAACTAGCCATTGCCTTTGGTGGTGATGGGCTTTCACCTGAACGATTAGTTGATACGGTACAGAAAAAAGCAGTTCAGTTTTTACAAGACAACGAAGATATCGATTCGCCATTGGGACGCTATATATGGGGGCAGGCCATCAGATTTTTCAATAATTTGGAAACTAATGAGGAATGGCAGGCTTTCATCGAAGAACATAAGGACCAATGGGTGAAAATGGTCCTCGAAGAATGGGAAGGCAAGCTCATCGATGGGGATACGCTCGATTGGGTGCGCCTCATGGATATTGTGCTCGAACGATTTAACGTGCTCGGCAGTGAAATACTTCTAAATCCTGAGAAACAAGCGCCGTTTGAACGATTCTTCTTGTTGCGTAGCATTCCATGGCTACAAAAATTGAACCCTCTCATCGATCGTGTAGTGGGCGAAGAACTATCTCGTTATTCACCGGACGAGATTACGCACATTATACGCGGTAAAATGTATTATGATTTACAAATGGTTCGTATCAATGGCTCACTTGTGGGGGCCGTCCTCGGCGGGCTGTTCTACGGCGTTACCCTCCTCATTAAGGGGGTGATCGGATGATACGATATATTAAATCGCTTACCTTGAAACAGCGAGCCAATGGGATCTTTGGCTTGATGTTCGTGCTCTACTGTTTTGTTTTTGTAGGCCAGTTTTTCTTTGATGATGAAAGCTGGTACCAGCCGCTCTATTGGGCGGTACAATCTGCTCTTATCGGTAGTGTGGCGGACTGGTTTGCTGTGACTGCATTATTCCGTAAACCTTTAGGATTTCCGTATCATACGGCTTTGATTCCTCGCAATAAGGAACGCCTCATCAATGGTGTAATTAAGCTGGTGGAAACGAAGATGCTAACGCGAGATCGTTGCCAAGTGCTATTAGGCAAGGTACAATTCGTACCTTTATTTGAAAAATTCCTACTATCTCCAGAGGGACAGCGGGCCGCACGCATTGTCATTCATCAGGGGTTACATTTGTTATGGAAATCTCAAACAACTGAGGAATGGGCACAGTGGGGGGCTAAGCGCATTCGTGCATTGTTAGAAAAACATTCCCTCGTACCTGTGTTAAAGCATGTCTTGCTCGATTTATGTGAACACAATCGCTATGAAGGCATGGTTGTACAGGTCTTGAATGTGATTCAAGAGCGTATTAACCATCCTGCTATGGTCACCTGGCTTACGGCCGTAGTTGCAGAGGAAGCGCATAAGAAAAAACGAAAGGGCTTCCTTTCTGATTTCTTGATTTCCTTGTCCGAGGCCACTGATGTTGTTAATTATCGCGAGATGGCAGAAGCCATTGTAACAGAGGCGTATGCTATGTTGGAAAACTGGAAACGCCCTAATAGCCCTGAGCGGACAGCATGGCTTCGTCAGTGGGTAGATCCGATTCGACACATAGAGGAAAATCATGTGGTCTGCGATGCTCTCGATGAGGCCTGGGAACGTTGGATACGAGAACAAGATTGGGAATCTATCATCGAGAACCATTTATGTCCATACGTTGAGGAGTTGCTTGTTGAAGGCGATGAAAATGGCGAAACGCCAGCTCAAGTTCTTGTAAATATCGCCCTTGAACTTTGGAATGTATATGGTCAATCTGAAGATCTTCGCAATCGCATTGAAACTACCCTCCACGATATTGCACGATATGTGCTAGAACAAGGGTATGATCTCATCGAAACCATCATACGCCAAGTATTAGGCGGACTTAGCACCGATAAATTTATCTACTTTATCGAGTCTAAGGTAGAGGATGACCTCAGTTGGATTCGTATTAATGGTGCCATTGTAGGTGCCGTAGCTGGCCTTGTGGTATGGAGTTTTCTTGAGTACGTCTATGTACCATTATTAGCTTTACTCGGTTAAATACCTTGTCTAGTTTACAAGTAAATCACAGTATTTACATATACGAAAATAAAACACCCTTCTATATGACGAGTGCTTCTCGTAGTTGAGACTTGTCATATAGAGGGGTGTTTTTATGTACAACGTATTACATTATTCTATTAATGCTTCCGATAGAGGAAGGGTAATGGAGAAGGTCGTAAATACACCTAGCTCACTCTTTGCCGTGATTGTACCGTGATGTAAATGAACAACCTTGTCTACGAAATAGAGGCCTAAGCCTATACCGTGATTAGATTTTTTATTTCGTGATTGCTCTGTTTGATACATACGGTTGAAGATTTGTGATAGATTATCTGCCTCGATGCCAATCCCGTTATCGGTAACCTCAATAATCAAATATAGATTATTGCGCTTGGCCGTGATATTGATGGTCGACTTTGTGAATTTAATAGCATTGTCGATAAGATTGGTCACAGCGCGACGCAAGGACACTTCGTGGCCTGTAATAACTAAATCATTATCGATATCTGCGTTGATAGTGATTTGCTTTTCTGCGCACAATCTGGTGTAGTCATGTACCAGATTTTTCAACATAGTGCTTACATCTACAGGGGCTACGTTCATTTCATAGTTATTTTCTAACCGTGCTACATCCAATAGTTGCGATACGAGGGAGGACATGAATTTGGCTTGTTCTAGAATATGTTTTAAGCCTTCTTGCATTTCCTCTGGCGTACGCGCATATTTGATGGCGTATTCACTTTCAGCTTGGATAACGGCAATAGGGGTACGCAATTCATGAGATACGTCAGAACTGAATTGCTTTTCCCGATTGGATGAATCCTCGAGGCCGGATAACATGCGGTTAAAGGTGGTCGTCAATTCATAGACCTCATCCTTTGCGATTTCCGGCAATTCAATACGGCGGCTCAAGTCATTGTTTTTACCGATAACCTTAGCCGTATGGGTCAGCTTGCGCAATGGTTTCAAACCTTGTTTTATGAATAGATAGCCGCCGATGGATGAAACGAGTAAGGCTACGATAGTAACAAGCAACAGTGCATAAATGGTATTGCTATTTCTATCGGTAATCTTTTGACTCGTAATAGCCCGTAAGAATCCGCGGTAGTTAGGTGCATTAATTGGTACATCGTAATAATAGAATGTTGTACCATTAGCCTCTACTTCACCGATTTGACCCAGTGATAGACTGGACTGATTTGGGAATCCATCTGGTAAATATCCCTTTGTGATGAGACCATCTTGTGTGTAAACGAGATAGAATGTGCCATCCTCATAAGGCTTGAACTTGCGAATATCCGTAGACATCATGAGTGTTTGTTGCTGCAATCGGTCCCGGACCTCTGCGCTGTGCGCCGTTCCAATGTAGTTATAGTAGAAAATGGACATCGAAATCAGAAGGGTAGCCAAGAATAAGGTGTACCACAACATGATTTTAAAGGTTAGTGGTATGCGGTTCCACAGGTGCTTAAAAGCACCCGACATAGAATTAAGGTCGTGACCTTGTTCCTTAGTTTTCTGTTTTGAGGACATATCCTACTCCACGAACGGTTTGAATTAATTTCACATTTTCATCCGTGTCAATCTTTTTACGTAAATCCTTAATATATACATCAATTAGATTAGAGTAGCTTTCATAATCGTATTCCCAAACATGATCTAGAATTTGTTGACGGGACAAAACGATGTTTTCGTTGCTTGCTAAATAATACAATAAATCAAATTCTTTAGCCGTCAATGTAATTGCTTCGCCATCGCGTTTGACCGTACGTTGAGGAACGTTGATTGTCAATGGGCCAACCTTGATGTCGTTTTGTGCATGACGTGCATTACGGCGTGCTAATGCATAGATGCGAGCTGTCAATTCTTCGAGATCGAATGGTTTTACAAGGTAATCATCTGCACCTGTGTTGAGACCAGTAACCTTATCTTGTAAGGAATCCTTTGCCGTTAATAATAAAACAGGTGTTGTATTACCTTCATTACGCATTTGGGCCAATGCACTAATGCCATCCAATACAGGCATCATGATATCCATAACAATTACATCATAACTAGATGTATTTACATAATCGATAGCTTGTTGGCCGTTGAAACATGTATCGACAGTCATATTTTCAGCGCGTAAATATTTGGCCGTAATACCATTCAGCATTTCTTCGTCTTCTACAAGTAAAATCTTCATATGTTTGTTCTCCTTATGTATGATTAAATTATATAACTCTCTCTTAATACAACTTAATTACTAATCAGATTCCATTTTGTGAAAGCTGCAACACATTAGTAATTAAATTAATATTAACATATTTAAGTTATATTATATAACTAATTTATCTATTATCATACCTTATACAAATGGAATGAGTGAAAAATGAATGTAATAAATGGTAAAACCCTTATATATTCATATATATAGTATGTAAGCACTACTATTATAAGTTTTATCTAGTATAATTAGATTTCATAAAATGAAGTATATCGAAGATTGCCGTATATGCATAGATAAGGGTGATTTTACCGATTTTAAAAGATGTAAGGAAAATCACAATAAAAACTTATGATAATAATTATCAAAAGTAAAAAGTATACTAAAATCGAGAGGTTTTAATATACATAAGCTATTTAAAATCCGTGTATTTTTAGTAGGAATTTAAAATTTTTGATAACAATAAATGACCTTATTGGGGTGGTATAGTCGGTAAAACATAGTATTTATTGGCCTCATATGGTTAGCGATAAAGTAAAAAATTCGGAACCGAACCAATATAAATGATATACATAAAAATAAATAGAATTTCCATTTAATGTAATCGGAATGTTCAAGATTCATCTACAAAAATGTGAAATGATACAGAGTATCAATTAAAATCATCGAAATTAATTATGCATAATAAGGTTTAGACATACGGGACAATGCTCACTATAATTATAAGTAAAGCTATAAGAAAAATCGCACAAGTGTGAGGCTTTTCTTTAAGGAAAAATGATTAGGTTATCAAAAATTTTTATAAGGTTTTTGAATCTAGATAGTCTAAGAAATTTTCTTTTTATAGGTAGTTATGAGGAGGTCATTATGGAACAGTTTGATGTTCTAGTAGTAGGTAGCGGTGGCGCTGGTATGCGTGCGGCTCTTGAAGTTGGTCGTCGCAAAGGCTTAAATGTAGCACTTATTACTAAAATTTTCCCAACCCGTTCAGCAACAGCAATGGCGCAAGGCGGTGTCAATGCATGTTTGAACAACGTAGCAGCTGAAGATACAGTTGAAACACATACTTTCGATACAGTAAAAGGTTCTGACTATCTTGGTGACCAAGATGCGATCGAATTCTTCTGCTCTCGTTGTCCAGAAGGCGTACTTGAAATGGACCACATGGGTGCTCCTTTCTCTCGTACACAAGAAAATAAAATTGCGCAACGTAACTTCGGTGGTCAATCCTATCCACGTACTTGCTACTCTGCGGATAAAACTGGTCACGTTATTTTGCACACAACTTACGAACAATGCTTGAAAGAAGGCGTACACTTCTTACAAGAATGGTACCTTTTAGATCTTGTTAAATCTGCAGATGGTCATGTTGGTGGCGCTGTAGTTTGGAACATGAAAGAAGGTCGCGTAGAACAAATTAAAGCGAAAGCTATCATCTTGTCCACTGGTGGTGCAGGTCGTATTTTCTGGACTCGTACTACTAACCCATTCCTTTCCACAGGCGATGGTATGGCAGCAGCTTTCCGTGCTGGTAACGGCTTGAAAGATATGGAAATGATCCAATTCCATCCAACTGGTCTTGGTCGTACTGGTATCTTGATGTCTGAAGCGGTTCGTGGTGAAGGTGGTTACCTTCTTAACTCTGAAGGCGAACGTTTCATGAAAAAATATGCGCCAAATAAAATGGAATTGGCATCCCGTGACGTTGTAGCGAAAGCAATCGAAGATGAAATCGCTGCAGGTCGTGGTTTTGGTTCTGGTCTTAATGCATACGTAGTAGCTGACCTTCGTCACTTAGGACCTGAAGTTATCATCGAAAAACTTCATGGTATCCGTGACTTGGCTATGTGCTTCGAACACTGCGATCCATTGACTCAACCAGTACCTATTCGTCCTACATGTCACTATACAATGGGCGGTATCGACGTAGTGGACTACAAAACTTGTGCATGTGAATTGCCTGGTTTGTTCGCTTCCGGCGAAGCTTCTTGTATCTCCATCCATGGTGCTAACCGTTTAGGTGGTAACTCCTTGGCTGACGGCGTAGTATTCGGTAAAGTATCCGGTGCTGGTGCAGCTGACTATGCTGAAACACATGAACAACCTAACGTAGATGCAGAATTAGCTGCAGCTGCAAAAGCTTGGGAAGCTAAATTCACTGAAGTAACAACTCGTGAAGGCGGTCGCCCAGTTGTAGAAATCCGCGATGCATTGGCTGATGCAATGTGGAACAAAGTAGGTATCTTCCGTAATGAAGAAGGTATTACTGAAGCATTAAAAGAAATCGATCAATTGATCGAAGATTACAAAACTTGTTATGTAGGTGACCCTGAACGTACTTACAACATGGCATTCGTAAACTACTGTGAAATCGGTTCTATGTTAACAGTAGCAAAAGCTATTGCAATGGGCGCTTTACACCGTCGTGAATCCCGTGGCGCTCATATTCGTGAAGACCATCCAAAACGTAATGATGAAAGATACTTAAAACATTCTTTAATCAAATTAGGCGCAGACGGTCAATACGAATTAACTGAACGCGACGTAGTGTTCACTAAATACGAACCACAAGAAAGGAAGTACTAAGATGAGACAAATCACCTATCATATCCACCGTTACCAACAAGGTCGCGCGTTTGTACAAACTTTCAAATTCGATTACGAACCTGACCGTACAATTCTTTGGGGCCTTCAAAAAATTAAAGATACTCAAGATCCAACATTAACATTCTTGGCAGCTTGCCGTTCCGCAGTTTGCGGCGCTTGCTCCATTCGCGTAAATGGCGAAGCAATGCTTGGTTGTGAATCTAAAATTGACGAATTAACAGAACGTTACGGTACAGATGAATTAACAATTGCACCTATCGGTAACTTCCGCGTAATCCGTGACTTAGTTGTTGACTGGGAATCTAAAGTTGATCGTTTGAAAACAGTTGCTCCTTGGATTTTCCTTAAAGCAGAATTTAACGAAGGCGACAAAATCGTTCGTCAAACTCCAGCTGATTTCAAAAAATTCGTTGCTGGTACAGAATGTATCCTTTGCGGTTGCTGCGCATCCGAATGTAACAAATTGACTGCACGTCAAGATGATTTCTTAGAACCATATGTATTCACAAAAGCTAACCGTTTCGTATTGGATAGCCGTGATGATGCACCTATGGCTCATATTCAACCTGCTTATGACAATGGTCTTTGGAAATGCGTTCACTGCATGAACTGTATCTCCCGTTGTCCTAAACACTTAAAACCTGCTCAAGATATTTCCAACATGCGTAAAGAAGCTACAAAAGCTGGCCTTACAAACAACAAAGGCGTTCGCCATGCAGTTGCTTTCAAAGAAGACCTTTACAAAACTGGTCGCTTGAAAGAAGTTTCTATGAGCTTGAAATCTGACGGTGTTGTAGATTCCGCTAAACAAGCATTCTATGCATTACGTTTGTGGAAACACAGCAAAATTAATCCTTTCGAACTTGTAGTACCTCAAAAACCAGTTAACGGTATTGATGGTGTTCGCAGACTTATGAAAGCAGCTGAGGAGGTAAGCAAATAATGAAATACGCATTTTTCCCAGGTTGCGTTCTTGAAAGCGCTGCCAAAGAAGATTACATGGCAACTGTTGCAGTAGCTAAAAAACTCGGCATCGAACTAGAAGAACTTGACGGTTGGACTTGCTGCGGTGCGTCCCACGTTCAAGATATCGCTCCAGAAATTACATTGGCTACTAACGCACGTAACATTGCATTGGCAGAAGAAAAAGGTTTAAACCTTTTAACTGTATGTAACACTTGTACTTTGATGCTTCGTGAAGCTAAAAACGAATTAGACAACAACGAAAAAGAAAAAGAAGAAGTGAACAAAAAATTAGCTCAAATCGGTAAACAATACCGCGGTACAACTGATATCACTCATTTCTTATGGGTATTGATCCGCGATTACGGTTTGGACAAATTGAAAGAAAAAGTTGTTAAACCTTTAACAGGTTTACGTGTAGCTGAATACTATGGCTGCCATATTCTTCGTCCTCAAACTGAAATGGGCTTCGAAGACTATCAAATGCCTACATCCTTAGCAGATTTAATCTCCGCTATCGGTGCTACACCAATCGACTTCTCCCGTAAACTTGATTGCTGCGGTTTCCATGCTGTATACCCTGCACATGATTCCGTAATGCAAATGACTGGCTCCATCAATAAAGATGCAGCTACAGAAGGCGCAGATTGCGTAGTAACTCCTTGCCCACTTTGCCAAATGCAACTTGATATGTTCCAAAAAGAAGCAAAAGAAGTTGTTGGCGGTGGCAAAGATATGCCAATCTTGCACATGTCCCAATTAGTAGGTCTTGCTCTTGGCATCACTCCTGAAGAAATGGGCATGCCTAAACGTCACTTAACTGATACTGCAGCAGTGACAAAATTTGTAGGTTAATTCGTTTTAATTTAGATTGCCTCAGTTGGCTTATAAAAACCTAAATTAAACCTATTATCATAATTACCGTAAAGACCCCCTGGCCTTGGCTAGGGGGTCTTTATTTGATACATATATGGTGTTTATTATATAATAAAAAGGTAAGCATTGATGACATAAGGAGGTCTCATGAACGAAGCCTTATTAGAATATATAGACCATAAATTGAATGACGAAGAATTGGGGCGCGTATTCCCAATCACCTTTCAAGGCGATGAGTATTTTGTAAAACGCGCCGTAGGTAATAATCGGTCATCCTGGATCAAACCATCGCCTCGCGCATCCTTTGACCATGAGTTTTATATGATGAACTTTGTACGTACGCAATTACCATTAGCTCCAGAAATTGTAGGCTTTCGAGAAAATTACTTTGTGACACCGAATTATGGCAAAAACTTGACCTATTATGGCCATTTGCCACAGGAACATCCAGAAGATGCATCCCTAGAGGATATGGCTGTTCATATTTTCTATGCCTTTGGTAAAGCGCTCGGCACACTTCACGATTACGGTATCGCTCATGGCCGTCCTGCGTTGCGTGATATCGTCTACAATCCAGATACGGATAGCGTGATGCTCCTCGATTGGGAAAACGCACGCCGTTGGCCAGAATTCACGCCTGCTGGATGGGATTTACTGATTTTTATTCATAGCTTCATCCGCGAAGGAGATTTACCAAATACCTACCTATATGCAGCTATGAATGGTTATAGCTCTGCACGCTGTGCACGGGATACTGTTCTTCATGTGAAAGAAGTGTTACACAAGCGTGACTATCTATTTAAATTCTGTCGCCTGTTGGAACCGTTCCATTTTGTAGACACAGAAGCAGCCGTAAAATCCTTTGATTTTATACAAGCACTAAAAACTGAATAACTGTGTATGACTAGTTGATTCTTGCAAAAACAGAATGCTAAGGATGCCCCGAATGGCCCTCCCGTATGGTGAGGGTCATTTTATTATGGTAAAATAGATTGTATACATGGTGATATTTTACCAGCATTAGTTAGCATTAAAAAATCATAAATCCGCTGTAGGGGAGTTGTGACGAGGTATAACAAGTGGAATATATTATTTCGTTTATGGAAACGTATGGCTATGCAGCCATGTTTATTGCGATGGTTCTAGAAAATGCGAATATACCGATTCCTAGTGAAATTGTACTTGGATTTGCAGGGTATTTAATTTCTCAAGGTATATTTGATTTGCATACGACAATGGTCGTAGGTACATTGGCTGGTATCGTTGGATCTATTTTGTCATATTGGATGGGGGAATATGGCGGTCGTCCGTTGTTATTGAAATACGGTAAATATGTATTCTTTAATGAGCATAAATTTGAACTCGCTGAAAAGATGTTTAATAAATATGGTGGAGTAGCTATATTCTTTGGCCGTCTTTTACCTGGTGTTCGTACATTTATCTCCTTCCCGGCTGGCATGGCGCGCTATCCATTGTGGCACTTTATCGTTTGGACTGTACTCGGTACTATTCCTTGGACGATTTTACTCGTATATTTAGGAAAAGTACTTGGGGAAAACTGGAAAGATCTTATTCAGTATAATCATGAATTTTTGCTAGTTGTGATTGTCATCTTTGCTATTGTGGCTGCAGTGCTCGGATTTAAATACTATAAGAATCGCCGTAAATCATAAGGAGGTCACAATGAAATTGTCTCGTTTGACGCCTGTGTTGTTTGTTGTTTGGCTGGTATTCTTTATGGTAGCTAATAATATACTACCTGTAACCGATCCAGTAGAATCGAATTATGCGTTAACTGCTAAGGAAATGGTGTTGTCTGGCAATTGGTTATCGCCACAGATTTATGGGACATATTGGTATGACAAGCCGATTATGATTTATTGGCTGATTGCATTAGCTTTTAAAATCTTTGGTATTGCTGATTGGGTAGTTCGTTTGCCAAGTGCTATATTTGGTGCTTTGTCAGTGGCTGCCATGTTTCAAACTTTACGGACCTTTAGTCGACGTTGGCTCGTTGGCCTAGTAGGTTCCTCTATCCTTGGTACATCTCTTATGTTCTGGGCTGTTGCTCATGGTGTTATAACCGACATGGTACTGTTATATACGACCTTGATGGTTATGATGTATGCGTACAAAGGCTTGAATGAAAATTCTAGTACGGCAATGGTCGTAGCTTACGTATTTTCCGGATTAGGCGTTTTGACAAAGGGGCCCGTAGCACTTGTTTTACCTGGCCTTATTTTACTCGTTTATGTTGCGCTTTGCCGTTCAAAACAAATGTTATTACGCCTCTTTGACTGGAAGGGGATTTTGGCCTTTCTTGTCGTCGCTATGCCGTGGTATGTTTATATGTATAGCGCCCATGGACAAGCCTTTTTGGATGGATTCTTAGGCCTTAACAATGTAACACGTGCGACTCAGTCTGAACACCCGGAAGATAATGTGTGGTGGTACTATATCGCTATTTTCCTCGGCGCTTCTTTACCATGGACGGGCGCTGTTATTTATGGTATGATAACGGGCTTTAAACAGCACCATAAGTGGTACGTGTATTGCATGTGTTGGGGCGTGGGTACTGTTCTATTCTATTCCTTGATGGCCACTAAGTATCCTCTATATACATTTATTAGTCTTGTACCTTTCAGTATTCTTGGTACATTAGGGGCTATGAAAGCTCTGCGTCCGGGTCGGCCTCGTTATGTCCCATGGATTGTAGTCGGTCCCACACTATTGTTATGGATCGCTTATGTAGGGGCGTCTTTCTTTGCTCCTTGGGGCTATTATGGATTGCTCTATGTTTTGGCAGGCGTATCCATATTAGGGCTGTTATGGTTCTGGTGGACTCGCCAACGTTATCGTTTGTTGAGCATTGTCGTGATCGGAACCATGCTCATTTCATCGATTGTAGTACTCGAGGGTTTGGTACCTCTTGTTAAACAACGTAGTTCTATCAATCTTATCCCTGTTGTAGATAAATATAATGGTGATGTATATTATTACAATGGATACAGCACATCTCTCGTATATTATACTGGACATGAGGTGGTTCGGATTAAGGGTGACAGTAGTCGTTGGGATGATAAGGATAAATTAAAACATCGTAGTGCTGAATGGGATAAGAAATACCTTATGGAACAAGTGACGGAGGACGAGTTTATCAAGCGTTTGGCTGAAGGTAAGCAAATCATGGTCATCGTTCCAAAAGGCGAAATTAACCATTTTAAACAGTCTAGTATTGCACCATATGTTGGTGAGTACAGCGAGGCTGGTAGCTCTGAGATTTATATTTTGAATAAACGACAAGCTTATATTGAAGAATAATATATTGTTAATCGTGTTTGTGAAAGTAGCATCAACCGCTCAATGCGGTTGGTGCTTTTTGTGTATATAATCAAAATATTTAATGTATATATTATGTCCTAATTACTATTTATATTTTTTAGAAATAAAACCTATTATAGTTATATGTATTATTGACATATTAAAAACATATTGGTATAGTAGGTTATATAATTTTTTAGGACGAGGTGTTTTGAAACCTTATTTCATCTAGGTTTTAGAAAAGTGCGGAAGTGGCATGTGTCAAAATCGCCCCCTTGTTGTGAGGTAGAAAGAGGGGAAGTTATGAAGAAGACATGGTATCTAATCATCGGAGTAGTTCTCTTGGTTATTGGCTGCATAGCCTATGGTTATCATGAACACCATAAACCAAAGACGGCTCAAGAATTAAAGACTGTACGCGTAGCCTATTTACCAATTACCCATGCATTGCCGGTATTCGCTACAAAAGAATTAGAAACAGCAGATGGTCCTGTTCATGTAGAGCTTGTTAAATATGGATCTTGGCCAGAGTTGATGGATGCATTAAATACAGGCAAGGTAGATGCTGCATCTGTACTCGTTGAGCTAGGTGTAAAGGCTCGTGAACAAGGCATTGATGTTCGTGCTGCTGCACTTGGTCATACAGAGGGTAATATTATCATCGTAAATAAGGATATTAACTCCGTTCAAGACTTAAAAGGCAAATCCTTTGCCATCCCTCATAAACAATCTACTCAAAAAATTCTCGTGGATTGCATGCTTGAACAAGCGGGTCTTTCTGAAAAAGATGTACAAATCGTAGAAATGAGCCCTCCAGAAATGCCTTCTGCTCTATCGGTAGGTCAAATTGCTGGGTATAGTGTAGCCGAACCATTTGGCTCTCTAGCCCTTGAAATGGGAACTGGGAAGGTATTCGAAGATCCTGACCATCTCTGGCATGATAATATTTGCTGTGCTCTTGTGTTTAATGGTCAATTCGTCGATGAACATCATGACTTGGCAAAAGCTTTCACAAAAGCCTATCTCGATGCAGGTACATATTTAGACGAGCATCCACAGGCACAAGAGGAGATTTCCTCAAAGTACATGAAGTTTAATGACTCAGTTATTGAACGTTCCCTCAAAGTGATTGGGTTTAAAGATTTAGCCCTTACAGAGGACCGTTATAATGCACTTGTGCATCACATGACACATATTGATTTAATCAAAAAAGTGCCGACCTATTCAGAGTTTGTAGATCAATCATTGTTACCATAGGAGGGGGACCATGAAGAAATATACATATGTGCCAGGTTCATTTATCGCAGCTTGGCTAATTTGGGAGTTAATCGTTCGCCTCGGCGGTTTTAATGAAGCGCTATTGCCAACGCCATATAAGGTATTACTCGGATTTGGAGAACTTATAGGCGACGGTGTTCTTTTTAAAGATATTGCAGATAGTTTAGTGCGTTTCTTTATCGGTTATATTATTTCCGTTGTAGCCGGCGTATTCTTCGGCCTTATCTTGGGGTGGTATAAGGGGATTTGGAACTACATCAATCCAATCGTTCAAGTCATTCGACCAATTTCTCCTGTGGCGTGGTTGCCGTTTATCGTTCTCTTTTTCGGTATCGGTCAAGCACCAGCTATCGTTATCATCTTTATCGCAGCATTCTTCCCTGTGCTATTGTCCACCGTGTCTGCTATTCAAAATATTGACCCTGTGTACATCAAGGTAGCGCGCAACTTTGGTATTAAACAGCCAGAACTGTTATTTAAAATCGTGTTGCCTGCCGTATTCCCTGGTATTGCATCGGGTCTTCACATCGCGCTTGGTACGGCGTGGATCTTCCTTGTAACAGGGGAAATGGTAGGCTCCCAAACAGGCCTTGGCTTCCTCATTATCGATATGAGAAATAACTTGCGTAACGATCTCTTGATGGTAGCCATTTTGACCATCGGTTTCGTTGGGCTTTTACTCGATTGGGGCGTGTCCCTCATCGAAAAATGGATTTACAAACGTTGGGGTATTGAGAAATAGGAGGTGGCCTCATGGGTTACATTTCGGTGCGCAATGCACACAAGGAATTTATGAAAGATGGGGAACCACTCACCATTCTTGAAGATATTAATCTAGATATTGAAAAGGGCGAGTTTATTTGCCTCTTAGGCCCTTCTGGTTCCGGTAAAAGTACGCTATTAAATGCTATGGCAGGCTTTGAGCTCGTTACATCTGGTTCCATTACTATCGACGGTGAAGAGGTAAAAGCGCCTCAACTCAGATATGTAACAGTATTTCAAAACTATGGCTTGTTGCCGTGGCGTACGGTGGAAAGCAATATTGAGCTTGGTCTCGAAAGTAAAAAGGTGCCTAAAGAAGAGCGTCCTGCTATCATCGACAAATACGTTAAAATGGTAGGCCTCGATCACGCTCGCAATCGCTATCCAGCAGAGTTATCTGGGGGCATGCAACAACGTGTATCTATTGCCCGTGCACTAGCGGTGGATCCAGATATCATTTTCATGGATGAACCACTAGGCGCCCTTGATGCGTTGACACGTATTAACTTGCAAGACGAAATCTCTCGCATCTGCCGTGAAGAAGGCAAAACTGTTGTATTTGTTACCCACGATATTGAAGAAGCCGTAGTCCTAGCAGACCGCGTTGTGGTACTAGCGGCAAACCCGGGACGTGTACAAACTGTCATCCCTGTAAATATCATCGATAGAACCGACCGCACATCGGCATCCTTTGTTAATATTCGAAACCACATCTTTGAACAATTCCAATTGGCAAAAGAAGACAAAATCGAGTTCTATATTTAGTTGTATATACTTGGGTATTTTGTAATGGACAAAATTTTAAAATAAGGTATACTATAAGTAGCTAAAGATTGTAAGTGCTCCACTGAGTGCACAAAAGAAACCACCTAGGGACTACGACATACCTAGGTGGTTTTTTTATTTATCTGATAACGTTGATAAAACGAGGCTCATCACCAGTTAAAATACCAATCGAGCCATTTGCAAATGAGATAGCTAATCACACTTGTTAGAATTGGTATTAGAAAGATTGTAAATACTTTATCCACTGGTACACCTCCTTTCTGTACCTGTTTCCCCAGAACGGAGTGGTGACATCTTGATTGTAGTACATATAACTATATATTTCTTATGCAATTCGTGTAATTATCATGTATAGTAGATATATATCGGTAATAACATATAAATTTTAAATTGGAGGCTGTATGTCTTTATTTGAGTTAGAGAATACCTTGTCTTTTGATGAATATATAGCAACCTTTGATGCAAAGCGATTAGAGAAGGTACGCGGTTTTGTAGATTGGCTAGGTCGATACCGTGGTAGTCTTGTACATAACCCGTGGGGTGAGGTAAATCGTGATTTAGAGATTGTTACAGATGGTTTTGATGCGGCTCAAGTGCGTCGAGATAATTTAGTAGCTTATTTATTACCGCGCTTAGGTCGAGCTAAGGTATTTGTAGTGGCTGAGGCAGTAGGATATCAAGGCGGACGTTTTAGTGGCATTGCTATTACCTGTGAAAGAATGCTATTAGATAAGCACAAAACCATTCGTGCGAAGGATATAACGCCGATTCGGTTGGAACGCACTAGTTCGCCTACTAGCTCTTTATTAAAAGGAACACAGCAGAAGGACGGTTTTAACGAACCAACTGATACGGTGGTGTGGAGTGCTATCGTTGAAAAGGGGATAGATCCATATGATACGTTGTTGTGGAATATATTCCCCTTCCATCCTCATAAGGATGGAAATCCATTGACGAACCGTACGCCTACGGATAAAGAGCAACAACTAGGTTGGGAGTATACAAAACGCTTGTTAGATTTACATATAGGATTAGGCGGTGTAGAACCTCTTGTGCTCGCAGTAGGCCAAAAGTCTGCAGATACAATGGGGAAATTTGGCCTTTCTGCCATTGGGTTGCGCCACCCTGCAAACGGCGGTGCTAATCTATATCGTCAGGGCTTTGCGGAGGCTATAGATACATACTTAAAATAGTAAACATTTGAGAGTTTTTGGAGAGATACTTATGAAACGTTATTGTGATGCTTGCCGTCATTATTGCGATGAGGCGGCTATGTTTTGCCCTACATGTGGACAGTATACGATGGCTACAGAGGTAGAGCGCATTGCACCTGAAGGTGATGTAATTTATCCTTTATCCCATTATCAGCTTAGCTATAAGGATACATATCTCTATGTGATGAATAAGTTCATGGATACGGATGGTCGCGCATCGCGGAGGGAATTCTTACAATTTCTATTGCTGTGGCATGTATGTATGGTTGGTTTGCTCGCTTTTTTCTATGCTATAACCGCTATATTTCAAACGGGACCGTATTTAATCGGTTTAGGTGGGTTCTTAACGGCTATACTATGTTTAGTGTCTTTGCTTCCGTTAGGGTCGCTATGTGTGCGCCGACTTCATGATACGGGACGAGGCAGTGTGAGCTTGTTGCTGTTCCTCATCCCCTTTGTAGGACCTTTGATTTTGTTCGCTTTGTTATGTCAAAAGGGGCAGCCACAGGACAATCAATATGGTGGTGCGTTGCAGCATATCGTCATAGATAAACGGCTAGCTTCTATTATGAAAGTATCCCCTTCGAGTAGTTCGTTAACAACGAGAGTTTTAATTGTTGTGCTTGTAAGTATAGTATGTATATTTGGATTTTCTTTACGAACTATGGGACCGGAAAATGAAGTGTTCCCTTCAGGGTGGTTTACAAATGCCATTGTTGGCGAAGGTAGTGAAGATGCCGCTCGTGCATCGGTACAAGGCTATTTTGATGCGGTAAATAATAAGGACTATGATAAGGCTTTCACGTATGTGATGAACCAAGTTAAGACAAATCCGGTAGAAAAACAAAAATGGCTCATAGCTATGCAGCAAGGTACAAAAGTGGATATGGTTACCTTGGATGTGGCACGGCTGAGTCGTTCAGGTAGTTTAAAACGTATTGTATTTGAAGCAGATTTACAAACCACAAAGGCTGGCGAAGGCATGGTAGAGGCTAAACCGATGAAGCGATATATTTCTCTTATTGAAGAAAATGGTGCGTGGCATATTGAAGGCTTTTATAAACATTTGCCTGATGATGATAACTAAATATGATGTATAAACACGGTTAGATTTTGTGCGATTATTAGCTCAAATTCGTACAGGATTAATGGAATAGCGTTAACATAAGGGTCCTCTTTTGTTAACGCTATTTTTATGTTACAATAATAGTAACGTATGAAAGCGAGGCTTTCATCAGAACGATCGGATTATAATGAACATTAAACGGTAACGAAGAGAACGTAACGTCGCGGCTGACGCGTTTAATGGTACACTATACTCATTTGCACGAGGCGAATGGACAAAAGGACTTGAACGGTAACAATTGAGTTGCGCTATTTTTGCGCCCATTTGAAAGACGCTGCTGGATAGCGCCTTTTTCGTTTGTCCGTTCCTCTGTAAAGATCAAATTTTAATGATAGGTGAAAATATATGTTAAACAAATTAATGAACAAAATTTTAGGAGGAACTGTGAATACAACAGATAATCAATATACTGCACAAGTGACTGCAGTAGAGACGGCTCCGTCTGCTCAAGGTGAGCAAAAAACAACGCGCCGTCGTACCAACACACGTCGATCTGTGGGAGAACACCGCAATACAGAAGGTCGTCGTACTGGTGAACGCCGTCATACAGGCGAAGCTAGTCAAAATGGCGAAGGCCGTCAACGACGTACGACACATACAAGAACGAATACACGTCGTCAACGTCCAGCAGAGCAAGGCGAACAACAAGGTACAGAACGTAAACCTCGCCAACCTCGTCAAAACCGTACAACTCGAAGCGGTGAAAATACACATCGTACTGAACGAAATGGCGAGAATACTCGTAATACAAGAAATACACGTAATACGCGTACACGTAATACGAATGATAATAATCGTAATGAAAATACTAACAACCGTCGTACGCGCACTAACAATCGGCCGATGACTCGCAACCAAGAGGTTCAATCCGATTTAATTGGTCGTCAACCAGCGGGCTCTAATAAGGGTAAATTTCAAATTATCCCTCTTGGTGGCCTTGGTGAAATCGGTAAAAATATGACCATCTTCCAATACGAGGATGAAATCATCGTTCTTGACGCAGGTCTTGCGTTCCCTAGTGAAGATATGCTTGGCGTAGATATCGTTATTCCTGATATGAGCTATATCATTGAGAATAAGGACCGCGTGAAAGCAGTTGTTATTACCCATGGTCATGAGGACCATATCGGTTCCTTAGCGTACCTTATGAAGGAAATTAACTGCCCTGTATATGCTACAAATCTTGTTTGTGGCTTGATTGAAGGTAAGTTTAAAGAGCATAAAGTATCTCCAAAATGCCTTCGCACGATTGCAGCAGGCGATGAAGTGCAAATCGGTCAAGTGAAGGTTGGTTTTATCCAAACTAATCATTCTATTCCTGACTCCGTTGCGGTGTACTTCGATACACCTATCGGTACTGTACTCCATACAGGGGACTTTAAAATCGACCAAACACCAGTTGATGGCAAATTGATGGATATTCATAAATTTGCAGAACTTGGCAACAAGGGCGTACTAGCATTGATGTCCGATTCTACAAATGTAGAAAAACCTGGTTTTACTGGTTCTGAAAGCTCCGTTGGACCTGCTATTAAACAAGCTGTAGGTGCTGCAAAAGGCCGCGTTGTATTGGCTACATTCGCATCTAACGTATCTCGTATCCAACAAGCAATCGATGCGGCGGTTATGTTCAACCGTAAGGTTGTCGTTATGGGTCGCAGCATGGTAAATGTTACAGAAATCGCACAAGAACGCGGTTATTTGAATATTCCACCAAATACGATTATCGATGTAGATGTAATGCACAACTATACAGATGACCAAATCATGATTTTAACAACTGGTTCTCAAGGTGAACCGATGGCGGGCTTATCCCGTATGGCTACAAGCAATCACCGCACTGTAGAATTGGCACCAAATGATACTGTTATTATCTCTGCTACACCAATTCCAGGCAATGAAGGTGCTGTTGGTAGAACTATCGATAACTTACTTCGTCTAGGTTGCCATGTTGTATATGGCAAAGATCGTGGCATCCACGTATCTGGTCATGCGAGCCAAGAAGAGCTTAAAACCATGCTCAACCTTGTGCGTCCAGAATACTTCATCCCGGTTCATGGTGAGTACCGTATGTTACGTCGTCATGGTGAACTTGGTGTGGCTATGGGCGTAGACCCTAAGAAGGTCCTCATCGGCGATAATGGTCAAATCTTTGAATTTGATAAAGACGGTGGCCGTAAAGGTGGCCGTGTACAAGCGGGTGCTATCTTCGTTGATGGCCTTGGTGTTGGCGATGTTGGTAATATCGTTATTCGCGATCGTCAACAATTGGCACAAGAAGGCATGGTTATCGTTGTTATGGCTATGGATACTGCTTCCGGTACCATCATTGCAGGTCCAGATCTCGTATCTCGTGGTTTCGTATATGTACGTGATGCGGAAGAACTTATGCTTGAAGCAGAACGTCGCGTTCATCAAGTATTAGATGATTGTGAAGCACAACGTATCAAGGACTGGACTACAATTAAACAAAACGTTCGCGATGCATTGGGTAAATTCTTCTATGACAAAACACGTCGTAGACCTATGATTTTACCAATCATCCAAGACGTACACTAAATAACATATCCCTCTCAAGCAGAATGCCGTGATTACATGGCGAACAGTCTTGAGGGGGATATCTTTATTATGTTGAGACACCATAAGTAGCGTAGTTGCTGTAGTTATCTACTATATAGGGTATTTGAAGTTACTTTATTAAACTGTTATAATTAAAAGATAACTAGTATCCTTTTAGTGTTGAATGGAGTATTATGAAACAAACGAATACAAGAGCTATGGTGGAAACGGCGTTTTTAGCAGCCATCGTAGTTGTATTAACTGTTATAGGCGCTAGTCTTCCTGTTTTATCTCTGTTAGCTACTATCGTAGCTCCTGCGGCGATTGCTACAGTAGGAATCAGGTGGGGCGTTCGTTATAGCTGCTCTGCGGCTGTAGTAGCCTTTGTCATTGTTTCCATTTTATTGGGACCATTGACAGCTGTAGGAACAATCTTGATGTATGCAGTACCAAGCATTTTTATTGGACTCGGTTTTCGTAAACGTTGGTCCCCTTTAAAATTAATCTTGGTGCCTACTCTAGCATTAGCAGTGACTACTATTATTACACTCTTAGCATCAATGTCTATTATGTCTGTTGATTTACAGACATCTATTCAAAATATTGGTGATGAAGTACAAAATGCATTTATAGACACAGTGAAACAACAATCGCTGCCACCAGAACAGACAGAGCTTTATATACAACAAATACAAGCGAGCTTAGTACAGATTAAAAGGATGATTATCACTTATGCGTTTTGTGCGTTTGCTGTTACGTCTTATATCTTGGCACGGTTTACAGCATATATTGCAAAACGTACTAATAATCCTGTACAACCATTGCCTGCTATTTCAACCTGGCAAATACCTGTTTGGACGGCTGGTGTATTGGCTGTAGGTCTTATTATTATTTATGGCTCATCCTTTGTTGGTATCAATAATGAGCTGCTTACAACTGTTGGTATGAACATTGCTTTATTTGGCGCCTTTGCTTGTGGCCTTAACGGTATCGCTTCTTTGCTTGGCGTTTTAGAAGGTTATGGTGTATCAAGGGTATTAAAAATTGTTATTATAGCTCTTTTATATGTCATGATGCCAATATCCCTAGTAACGTTTGGTGTTATGGATATGTTTTTAGATTTACGATCTCGTTTCAATCAACGAGGTTATTAATAGAAAGGAGGTTACTATGAAATCCTTTCAACGAAGATGGGAAGCAATGGAATGGACCATTATTGGTGTCATCGTTCTATTAATCTTAATCATCGCTTATTTAAATTGGTTATTAGCCATATTATCAGTCATCGTGGTGGTTGCTGTATACTTGATTAATTACAATACCATCCACAATCGTCGTCGCTTAGCACGCGAACAATTTGGTGCTATGATGAAGAATGTGACGCAGGCGGCTAACTTTGCATTACAAAACTTACCGACCGCTATTGTACTTGTCAATAAGCAAGGTACATTGGTATGGAATAATAGTGTATTTGCCGATTGGGTTCCGGTGGACTGGAATAAATTGCAAAAAATGTCCGCTTTGATTCCTGGATTTAGAATTGATAAGATTTGGGGCAAATCGGGGTTCTTGAAAGAGCAATACGGGGATCGCTATTTCCAAGTGGTATACAAGTTCATCGACCCTCGCGATACAAGACCTGACGCGGATCCTAATGATGAATTAACGGAACATGCGGTTATGGCTTTGTATTTTAAGGATATTACAGCCATTGAAAAGGAACGTATTAAGGCGCAAGAAGAACAGCCTGTATGGGGCATGATTCAAATCGATAATATCGAAGAATTGACGAAGGGCCTCAGCGATAGAGAATATACAAATCTATGGGCGGAAATCAATAATATAGTCGTTGATGAAATCGATAAACACGAAGGTTTCATTCGAAATTTCCAAGATGATATGTACACATTTGCCATTTCTCGGGGCGCTTTGCAAGACATGGAAAACGATGGTTTTCGTGTGCTTGAACGTATTCGTAAATTACCGTCTCCTCGTCAAGTACCTGCTACGATTAGTATTGGGATTGGTGAAAATACTGGTTCTGTTAAGGATGTATCTGAACGTGCTAGAGCAGCTCTTGATATTGCATTAGGACGCGGTGGCGATCAGGTTTGTATTATGGATGGTGAAAGCACCCGCTTCTTCGGAGGCAATACAGCAGGTGTTGAAAAAAATACGCGCGTTCGTGCTCGTGTGGTTAGTCAAGCCATTCATGAATTGATGAATGATTCTGACAAAATCCTTGTTATGGGTCATCAACGTGAGGACTATGATGCATTAGGCGGTGCTATTGGCGTCGTATCAATTGCACGTACTCTTGGTAAAGAGGTGCGATTAGTACTTTCAAAAGAAACAAATGCTATCGATAAAATGGTACATGTTCTTGTGGAAGACGAATTTTGGAAGACTCATATTTTAACGCCTGCAGAAGCTAAATTATGGGCTGATGCGAATACATTGGCTATCGTTTGTGATACGCATAGAACTCCAATGGTAGCAGCTCCAGAGGCTCTCGAGGTATCTGAACGACGCATTGTTATCGATCATCATCGTCGAGCTGCAGATTTTGTCGAAAATCCATTGCTTACGTATTTAGAACCTGCTGCCTCATCTACAAGCGAGCTCGTAACAGAACTTGTACAATATGCAGGGGTTCCTGTAAAACTTTCAAAAGCGGAAGCCACTGGTATCTATGCAGGTATCGTATTAGATACGAAGAATTTTTATCAGCAAACTGGAGCACGTACTTTTGAAGCGGCAGCCTTTTTACGCCGAGCAGGCGCCGATATTGAAAAGGTTAAACAATTATTTATTGAAACCTTCGATTCTATCCAATTGCGTGCTAAAATAGTATTTGAAGCCAGTCGTACAGAAGGGATAGCTATTTCTGTAGCACCTGAAGGTTTGAAGGATATGATGGCATTGGCTGCACAAAGTGCGGATATGCTCATCAGTAATGAAGATATTGAAGCGGCCTTTGTACTTTACCCACTCAATGACGGTGGCATCGGCGTTAGCGCTCGATCCAAAGGCAAGGTAAATGTACAGGTTGTAATGGAATCCTTGGGTGGTGGTGGTCACAGAACAGTGGCTGGTGCCCAATTACAAGGTATGACGATAGAGGAAGCGAAGGCGGCTATTCTAGATAAAGCGCTAGAGGCCCTTCATTCCGCTGAAAAAGAGGAGGAATAACAATGAAAGTAGTATTGTTAGAAGATGTAAAAAAAGTCGGTAAAAAAGGCGAAATCGTTGAAGTAAGTGACGCATATGGTCGTAATGTATTGATTAAAAAAGGACTTGGTCTTGAAGGTACAGCAACTAACGTAAATAATGCGAAACAAAAGCAAGAATCCATCGCTCACAATAAAGCTGTTGCCAATGATGAGGCTAAAATCTTGGCAGCTCAATTGACTAAGGTTGAAGTTACTGTTAAGGTTCGCATGGGTGAAGAAGGCCGCGTATTCGGTTCTGTTACTGCTAAAGATATTTCCGATGCAGCGAAAGCTCAATACAAGGTAGATATCGACAAAAAGAAAATCGAAATTAAAGAACCGTTGAAAACATTAGGTGTTCATGATGTAGTGGTTCGTGTACATCCAGAAATTACGAGCACTATCAAGGTTAACGTAGTCGCTGAATAATGTTCGAATCACCATGCTCACAGAGTGTGGTGATTCTTTTTGTGCATAGAAGAAGCGTGACGCACGCTTTCATAGGGAAGATACTCATATTCTAGTTAAGGGGAGAAGGACATGGACGTACGCATACCACCGCATAATGAGGACGCGGAAAAGGCCGTATTAGGGGCATTGTTAACAGATGGTTCATCATCTGGCGAAGCCGTTGATTTGGTAACAAGTATCGTAGATCGTGATGATTTTTATCGTGATACGCATCGGATTATTTATGATGCTATTTTAAATCTTGTAAAAAGCAACAAGACGGTAGATTTCATTACGTTAAGTGAAGAACTAGAACGACGTAAAAAATTGGATACCGTAGGTGGCATTGCTTATATTACATCTCTTGCGAATGAAGCGACGGGCTATAATATTGAAGAGCATGCGCGCATTATTGTAGAAAAAGCGCAAATGCGCCGTCTCATAGATGCAGGTAATAAGATTGTCGGTATGACTTATGCTGGCGAGGATGAGCCAGCCGTCATTATGAATAAGGCGGAACAACTCGTTCTTGATGTAGGCGGTCAAACACAATCAGAATCGACATTTTCACCCATTGGTGATGTAGTTCTTACGAATATTGATAGACTTAGTAAACTGCAACAACATAAGGGTTCTATTACAGGCGTACCAACTGGATTTAGAGATTTAGATTTCAAGTTAAATGGGTTACAACGGTCGGACCTTATTCTCGTAGCGGCTCGTCCTGCTATGGGCAAGACTGCTTTCACCTTGAATATTGCTCAAAATGTAGCGATGGGGATTAAGCGGACCGTAGCATTCTTCTCTCTAGAAATGTCCAAGGAACAGTTGGTAGGACGCATTTTGTCCTCCGTGGCCGGTATTGAATCAGACAAGTTGCGCAAGGCTGACATGGACCCTAATGATTGGGGGAAGGTGATGGCTGCGGCGGATGAGATGAGTCAAGCCAGCCTGTTTATCGATGATACGCCAGGACTTACGGTGCAGGATATGCGCGCTAAGTTACGCCGCCTCAAGGTAGAACATGGTCTTGATCTTGTTATCGTCGATTATATTCAGCTTATGCAAGGCCGTAGCTCCGGTAAGGGCAGTGAAAATCGACAACAAGAGGTATCTGAAATCTCTCGTAATCTAAAACTGATTGCTCGTGAATTTAATGTGCCTGTTATTGCTTTGTCCCAGTTGTCTCGTAGTGTTGAAAGCCGCCCAGACAAGCGTCCAGTATTATCTGACCTTCGTGAATCTGGTTCCCTTGAACAAGATGCGGATATCGTTATCTTCTTGTATCGCGATAAATATTACGATGAAAACTCTGAAATGGGTGATAAGGCAGAGGTTCTTATCCGTAAACACCGTAATGGTGCAGTGGGGAGTGTAAAACTTCTATTTATTGGCGAGTTAACACGATTCTTAGATACGGTAGACGAAGAAAAAGTTGGTCCAGAACAATAAATGAATGAACTCGGTGTTGTATATACGTAACACCAAAGAATTTCAAAGCACAAAGGTATCTATTATTAGAAATATGTCTAATGATAGATACCTTTTTTATAGTTAAAATTATCTATATAATAGCAAACATACGTTTGAAAATATTGCGTATTTTTGTTATACTAATGATAGAAATTATGGAAATACTAATTTTTGTGAAAGTCGATACATTAGCGTTTTAAGGAGGTGTTGGTATGGGTTCAGCTGATACAAATCAGATGTATATGTGTATTGATTTAAAGAGCTTTTACGCATCCGTAGAATGTGCCGATTTGGGTGTGGATCCCTTTACAACACCGTTAGTGGTGGCCGATAATTCGCGTGGCAAGGGGGCGATTACATTGGCCATCTCTCCAGCGCTTAAAAAGCTAGGCGTTAAAAATCGATCTCGCTTATTTCAAATTCCTTCACATATTGAATACATCACGGTAAAGCCTCATATGAAACGGTATATGCAGGCGTCGGCACAGATTTATGGGACGCTACTAAATTACATATCCCCTGAGGATATTCATGTGTATTCTATTGATGAATACTTTATAGACATCACGCCATATACGAATTTGTACAAGAAAACGCCTCGTCAGTTGGCTCAACTCCTGCTTGATGCGGTGCTCGACGCTACTCATATTTACGCTACTGTTGGCATTGGGACTAACTTATTCCTCGCTAAAATTGCCCTCGATATACTGGCGAAGCATGTGCCGGATTTTATAGGGTATCTTGATGAAAACCTTTTTAAAGAGCAAATTTGGCATCATCAGCCGATTACAGATATTTGGCAAATCGGCAGCGGTATTGCGAACCGCTTGCGTAAATTTGGCGCTTTCGATTTGCATGGTATTACTCAAGTGCCGGAACATAAATTATATAAGGAATTCGGTGTGAATGCGGAGCTTTTAATCGATCATGCGTGGGGCCGTGAAAGCTGTACCATTGCCGATATTCACGCTTATAGACCATCTAAGCATTCTCTTTCACAAAGCCAAATTCTATTGCGCAATTATACGGCTGATGAGGCGCGATTGCCCATGCGTGAAATGGTGGAGTCCTTAGTTCTTGAATTGCTACAAATTAAGGCGGTTACAAAATGTATTCATGTTCACATCGGCTATGCAGCAGAGGATGTAAAGTCCACTGGTGGATCCAGAACCTTAGCGCATTATACGGACTCGTTTCAAGAGTTATGTCCGGCTGTACTAGCTTTGTTTGATAAATATAAACGGCCTCATGAGTTGATACGACGCATTGCCGTTAGCTTTGAAGATTTAGTTAATAAGGCCGCTGTACCGACTGAAATGGACCTGTTTAGTAATGCCTTAACGGATACAGCCGAGCAAGAGGAACATATACAGAAAACCATGCTGAATATTAAAGGCCGTTTTGGTAAAAATGCTATCCTTCGTGCATCTAGCTTGCAAGAAGAAGGGACCATGCAGTTTAGAAATACATTGGTAGGCGGTCATAATGGAGAGTAGATTTTACAATAGGAATTGATGTATTGCGTGAGGGAAGGTATACATTCATGAAACATCGGATGTCGCGCTTGCAACGGGCTAAACAATTTATGCCTTTTGCGGCGTTAAAGGGATTTGAAACATTGCTGGTAGCCGTAGCACGGCCTAAGGAGAATCGTGTAGAGTTATCTGAGGACCAACTAGAGGAATTAAATCGTACAATCCAATCATTAACAGACGGAAATTTTGTGCGAGTCCTATATTACAACGGTCATTGTTATACGGAGTTGGTGGGTGCTATAGAGCTGATAAATAAGACGGCCCATACTATGTCTATAGAGGGGGTTGAGATTACCTTTAAAGACATAAAAGAAATCAATCTTTATGAATAGAAATAGTCAAAACTATAACGTAAGAATATAGAATTAGCCCATGTGTATAGGTGATACGTATGGGCTGTTTTACGTCTAATTAATTTTGATAATTTTTCTTGACATATCGTATAGATTCTATTAAAATAATATATGAACGAACATTCATATGTTGCTTTAATTCATATAGGATGAAAGCTTTCTGTGCTTTCAAATATAGATAAAGGAGATATCATGGAAGAAACATTACTTCTAAAGAATTTAAACTGTCCGAACTGTGGAGCGAAAATCGAAGATCGTATCCGTAAAATGGATGTGGTAGAAACAGCTAACTTTACACTTGCTACCCATCAATTAAAATTAACTGGGTCTTGGGAGGACCGTGAGGCTCTTAAGCGTGACATTCAAGATATCTGTGATGCTATCGAAGAGGGCGTAACAGTAGCTGATTACGAACGTAAATCTAAAGCGGCTGTGGATGATGGCCGTGAAAACAATCAGGACAATGACTCTGTAACAATTGCAGTTATCGTAGTAGGTCTATTATTTATGATCTATGATGCATTGACTTCCTTTGTTCCATCCATCGGATTGCCAGAATCTATTGAAACTCCGATTTACTACGTTGCTTATGTACTCCTTGCATTTCCTGTATTGCGTACAGCCGCGCGTAATATCTTAAAGGGTGAAATATTTGATGAAAACTTCTTGATGTCCATCGCTACATTAGGTGCCATCGCTATCGATGCATTGCCTGAAGCGGTTGGTGTTATTTTATTCTACCGTATCGGTGAATTCTTTGAAGAAAAAGCAACAGATCGTAGCCGTACAGAAATCATGAATGCTGTAGATATGCGTCCTCAAGAGGTGCGCGTTGTAGATACATGCGGCGGTGGCGAAATTGTAGTTATGTCCCCTGAAAAGGTTGAGGTGGGCTGGACTATTGAAGTTCGTCCTGGCGATTTGATTCCTCTAGACGGTACGATTCTTGAAGGTGAAACTCGCGTCAATACGGCCCCTGTAACCGGCGAACCAGTGCCTGTTCGCGCAGAACCAGGTACACAATTGATGTCTGGCTGCATCAATGAAACTGGCCGTATTACGATGCGTGTAGATAAGGTTCTAGAAGAATCCATGGTTACTAAAATTCTTGATGCTGTTGAAAATGCGGCTGCATCAAAACCTAAAATCGATAAATTCATTACGCGCTTTGCTCGTGTATATACTCCAATCGTAGTAGCCCTTGCCCTTGCTGTTGCGATTATTCCATCCCTCATTACTGGCGAATGGCATAGATGGATTTATACAGCCTTAACATTCCTTGTTATTTCTTGTCCATGTGCATTGGTGCTAAGCGTGCCACTTGCATTCTTCTCCGGTATTGGTAACGCATCCAAACATGGCATCTTGCTTAAAGGTGGTCGTGTTATCGAAGCATTGGCTAATGTGAAAGCAGTAGCTCTTGATAAAACAGGTACTATTACATCTGGTGAGTTCAAAGTTCACAACGTAGAAACTGTAGGCTCCCATGTAAGTTCTGGTCAATTATTATCCATGGCGGCAGCTATCGAAGCTGTATCTACACATCCAATAGCAACAAGCATTGTTTCTGAAGCAAAAGATCAAGGCCTTACAGTGGAACCTTTCGATTTCGTTCAGGAATTAGCTGGCGAAGGCATGGTAGGTATGGCAGATGGTCAACAAGTACTTGTTGGTAACCGTCGCCTTATGGAACGCTATGATGTACAAGGCTATCCAACAGAACCTGCTGAATACGGTACAGAAGTTCTTGTAGCCGAAGGTAATACATACCTTGGCCGTATTATCATCGCCGATGAAGCTCGTCCGGATTCTGCTGAAGCGATTGCTGATCTTAATCGTCAAGATATTAAAACTGTTATGCTTACGGGTGATGCTGAAGCAAGCGCTAACTATATCGCCAAAGAAACTGGTGTAAGCGCAGTACGTGCTCAACTATTGCCTCAAGATAAATTGTCCGTTGTTCGAGATATTCGCTCTGAATATGGTCCTACCATGTTCGTAGGCGATGGCATTAATGATGCGCCAGTTCTTGCTGGTGCTGACGTAGGTGGTGCGATGGGTAGCGGTGCTGATGCGGCTATCGAAGCGGCCGACGTTGTGTTCATGCGTCCATCTTTGACCGCTATTGCACATATTCTTGATTTGTCTAAATCAACATTGCGCGTAGCTTGGCAAAACGTTGTATTCGCCATTGCAGTTAAAATCCTTATCATGTTGCTTGGCATCTTAGGCTATGCATCCATGTGGTGGGCTGTATTTGGCGATACAGGCGTATCCATCCTTTGTATCTTAAACTCTGTCCGCATCTTGAGTAGAAAATAATACTGATAGATAATAAACTGCTCCTACATTGTATTAGGCAATGAGGAGCAGTTTTTCTATGTAAAACTTTCACAAGAGAATTGAATAGTACACCTAAATAGTATATAATTTTAAAGATAAGATACAGTATTTTCGCTCGGAAGGAGGGATAACATGATTACGGTGTACAAGCACATAGAAGAAGAATTAGTAGCCGATTACACGGTATCAGATGCCACAAAAGGTTCATGGGTAAATTTGGTGAACCCAGACCCCGATGAGTTATCCCTTATCAATATCCTGACGGAAATTCCTACAGACGTATTAAAGACCGCCCTCGATATGGAAGAACGTTCTCACGTGGAGTTAGAGGACAATTATATCTTTGTTGTTATCAACATTCCTGTTGTTCGCGGCAATGATATGTACGATACGGTGCCACTTGGTATCTTTTTGACGCCAGATTTCTTTATTACCATCTGTTTAGAAGAATCTGAAGTGCTCTATCCGTTTATTTCTAATCAGATTTCTACGTTCTATACGTATAAAAAGACCCGTTTCTTGTTCCAAATTTTGTATCGCACGGCGACCATGTTCTTGCGTTACTTGCAACAAATCAACCGTCGTACCGACGATATCGAAGTCCAATTGCGTCATACTACAAAGAACAAGGACTTCTTCCAATTGTTGGAATTACAGAAATCCATGACATACTTTACGTCCGCTTTGCGTACGAATGGTACCGTTATGGAACGTTTATTGCGCTTGCGTGGTCACAGTTCCTATAAACACCTTCTCAAGATGTATGAGGAAGATGAGGATCTATTAGAGGACGTTATCATCGAGAATAAACAGGCCATAGAAATGGTTGAAATGTATTCTAATATCTTGATGAACATGATGAACGCCTTTACATCCATCATTTCAAACAACCTTAATATGGTTATGAAAATGTTGGCAGCCTTGACGATTACCTTGGCCGTACCGACCATTATCTTTAGCTTGTGGGGGACCAACGTGCCATTGCCGTTTCAAAACGATGAAAATGGTTTCTTCGAGGTTGTGGGCATCTCCGTGGCCTGTTCCATCGTGGCCATCATTGGCATGTGGAAAAAAGATCTTTTCTAAGATAATAACTATAATAGATATGCTGAAAGCTGGCTTTAGGCCAGCTTTTTTGTCTCTAATATAAGTAGTTCTACATGAGAGATATCTGAGGTTACCTCTATTCAATTGTTGCACACTTCAATACAAATCTGCTATAATATACCATTATGGAGAGGTGTCCGAGTGGTTTAAGGAGCTGGTCTTGAAAACCAGTGACTCCGCAAGGGGCCGTGGGTTCGAATCCCACCCTCTCCGCCATTCAATTTTATACTTATAGTATCAAAAGCAGTACTACTAGACGTATGATTGGCCGCTTGGCTATTGCCACTCTGTGCCTTAACGTTAGTAGTACTGCTTTTTTGTATGCTTTATTAATAGATAACATTAACTTTTCTTAACCACTTAATACGGTATGTTTTGATGTAACAGTAATGTAGCATTGATGTAATTTCTTTCTGTGCTATACTATGAGTGTTACTTCCCTAGACTGGTAACAGAAAGGGGGTTAGGCTGTGTTAGAGTTATTCATATCCTTAATTGTATCTATCATAGCAGGTGTAACTTGTCACTACATTTGCAAGTGGCTAGATAGATACTTCAGCAAGTAACTAGCACATATAAAAAAGACGGTATTCGCAGTACCGTCTTTTTTCTTTTGCGTTAAGCAATGTTAGTTATTCATTTCCTTAGTCAATTATTATAGTACATCGGATACTTAATTTTGTAAAGTATTAGATATTCACTCATTATGTTTGAAAAACTCTTTCTATTTATAGTATGATAGCTCTATATGTTATTTTTCTATAGAAAGGAGCTCGTATGAGTAGAATTGGTTTCTCGCGAACTCAGATTTTAATTCTCGTCAGCGTTTGGCTAACGTTTTTGATTAGCTTTGTTATGCGTCTATCTTGGGCGTCATTGATGCCGATTGTCAATGAAGCATTGAATTTTACGCCACAAATGGGGACGACCTATTTATCCGCCTTTTACATGGGCTATGCCATCATGGTATTACCTGGTGGTATCTTAGCGGACCGAATTGGCTATCGCTATACTATATTGGTTAGTTTACTCGCCATGGCAGTCATTACCGCATTGATGAGTACCATTGATAATTATACCTATGGATGGGTGTTGCGTTTCTTATTAGGTATCGTATCCGGTCCTGTACAAGCCTCTTGCTTGAGTGCTATTGGGGATTACTTTGGTCCTAATCAACGTGGCGCAGCCGTTGGTATTTTCATGTCTTGTACATCGCTTGGGGTGGCGACTGTAAATTTATATGCCCCTTATGTAGCAACGAATTATGGTTGGCAAAATGCATTCCTCTTAACTGCTTTGTTGCCAGTTATTATCTTTATACTCAGCTACTTTACAGTTCGTAAGCCAAGTGCTGAAATCCTAGCTCAACGTGAAGCGGAGGCTCATGTCGAAGCGGTTCCTGTAGGGGAAAAGCCATCCATAAAAGAAAACTTGCTTCACGTATTAAAAAATCGCAATATTCGTTGCCTTGCGTTTGCCGGCTTTTTCGCTACCGGTGCTACATGGGCGGTGGCTCAATGGTCAAACTTGTACATGGTAAAGCAACTAGGTGTTAACGCCATCTATGCAGGTCATGTTATGTCCGCTTTTGGCTTGGCTGCACTTATTGCAAAGCCAACCATCGGTATTTTATCCGATATTTTGCCGATTAAGAAAAATCATTTAACAGCACTCGTTATGTTCTTATTTGGACCGGCCTTAATACTCTTTGCGAGCACCACAAACCCAGATATGCTCTTTATTACAGGTCCAATTCTTGGTATTGGCGCATTCATGCACAGTGCGTTGACGAATGCTCTCGTTGTACAATCAGCAGAACCTCACTTGCGAGGTACTACGGCAGGCTTTGTAAACTTATTCAATCAAATCGGCGTTATGTTGGCGCCTATGATTTTAGGTAGTATGCTAACTGCAACTGGTAGCTATAAATCTGCATTGATGACCCTTGCTATTGCACCAGTTATCGGTGCCGTTGCCTTGTTCTTTGTAAGACTAAAAAAATAAATTTCCCTTGTGAAAGCTATAAAACAAACCCTCATCAATAACGATGAGGGTTTTCGTATTTCTAAATGTTTTTGTAAATAATAATTAATGAGGACCTTGACCACCGCCATGGCCACCATCTCCGTGACCACCGCTATTACGACCGCCGTTGTCACGATTACTATCGTTGTGATGACTATCGCGATTAGGACTAGTAGGCGACATGTCAGCATGACCGCGTCCATGACCATTATCGTTAAGATTCCGGCTATCATGATTCTTGTTATCTCTAAAACCTTGAGGGCCTGGAGGTCCTTGTCGATCTGGAAGAGCCATATTTGGATTAGATGGTTGGAATTTACCCGTTTGAAGTGCATTTAAATTTGGTGAGAAGCGCCCACGATCACCTAAGCTATCTGGGTTAAATCCGCCTACATGACCTGGTTGCAAGCTTGGCTGCATATTAGTTGGAGGTGCTGGAGGTGCTGGTATAACACGATCCATCGGCGTAGAAATAACAGCATCTGTAGGAGGCATGAGACCAAATAATACGGTCCGTGTCTGTTGATCGACTACAGGAGGGAATACTTGAGGTGGAATATATGGATTATCATATGTATAGGTAATCTTTTCCATCTCTTTAGACGTATTATAGATAAATTCTCCAATGCGTTGTGATGGGCTATTTGGCGCCGCCACATGTTGTCCATAATCCTTTGCTAACCGTTGTTGCGGTAATGTATCGATAGGATACCCATTTTCCGCATAGAATGTTGGTTTCGATATTTTCCACGCAGTCATCGTTACCGTTGCATTAGGTTGTTGTCTATAAAATGTGAAGTTTGTATCATAGTCTGCAATTACGTTATTTTTAGTGTATAAGCTCAATAGTCGAGCTTGTACCGTTTTATAATTAGAAGCCGTCTGTTTTGTATGAATTGAACTAAGGTCGACATACATATGCTCGGTATCGCTAGAATACGCTAGCTGATATTGAGTGGGCTTTTGCTCTATTTCATATTGTGATATGGCAAATCCCGATTGCGAGGTACACAATAGGGTTCCCACGAGAGCTAATAAATATTTCATTATAATTCTCCTCTCCATGTGAAAAAAGTGTACCATGGTGTACTTAAGAATACATGAAAATGAGTAACATATTGTACTTTATACATATATATTTTACAATGTAGATGAATTAATGTACAGGGAGGAATTTATGAATATAATATGTTTTGGAGATAGCATCACCCGTGGATATGATGTGAGAGAAGGTCTCGGCTGGGTTGAACTATGTAGTGCCGCACTACCCGCATATCATATGGAAAATCACGGCATCGATGGACTATCTGTGCAAGGTTTAATCAATTATTTAGAATCCTGGTGTATCGACAAGTCCTATGAGGAGGATCGATATATATGCATTATGTGCGGTACAAATGATATTTTGCAAAATCGCGATAGCGACTACGTATATAACAAGCTCATTAAAGCCGCTACCATAGCCGGTGAAAAGGGGCATGTTATTATGGGCCTTGAAACGCAAATCGATAGTGAAATGGATGGACTTAATCATGTGGTAGTAGATGTGAACCGTCGTTTACAAGACTATGCCTTAGAACATGGTTTACAAACTATCGATTTTTATACCGTTCTTCATGAAGCCGATCAAATCGGTCAAATTGTATTTGCCGGAGAGGTTCATCCAAATGAGCGAGGCTATCGCTTGATGGCCTATAAGGCATTGGAAACATTTACACGATTATAGTAGAAAAGAGCACGTTCCCGTAGGATGTGCTCTTTTCATTATATGTAGTGCTCGACATACGTCGTACACTGGAGGTCTATTATTTTTGTTTAGATGTTTTGTCAGCTGCAGCGTGTGCAGAAGCTGCGATAGCGTAAGCTGTGCCTTTCACAAGTTCATAAGTTTCACCACTGTTACCGGAAACAGTTACAGCTGCTACCGTATCATCAGTGATGGCGAACATAGCTGTTGCATATGGATGTTGTGCACCATTTGGTACTGTTACCGCGCCGGATTTTACAACGATGAAACGACCATTATTGTTGTATACATCGTAGTTAGCCGCTTGTTTTACGCCATCATAGCTTTCATTATAAGCGAACAATGTGGAAACTTCGCCCAATGTTACTTGGCCAGATTGTTGCATAGCGCGTAATTTGGATGCAGCTACGGATGTAGGTTGTGTCATGTTAACAGTAACGCGTAAGGATGTGTTGTTTACGATGGCTTCTGTAATAACATTTGTTGTAAATACATTAGCGATGCCATTACCAGCACGGTTGTAAGAACTTGCAGTTTTTACTTGGTAACCATTTGTATAAGCTGGTAAATCGAATGTATAAGAACGACCATTCAACAATACATCAAATGCGTTCAATTGGTTATTTCTGTATGTGGATACATAACCGCTACCGCTTTTGCTGAAAGTAAGTGTAGCTGGAGCATCTACAGCTTGTTGTTGAGGTGCATTAGGACTTGGAATTGGATCCATGATTTGCATGCCTACAGCTGTTGTTTGTGGAGCCACGAAGATTGGGTCGCCTAATTCTTTGGAAACAGGCATTTGTTGGCTCATATCACCTGCTGTATAAGGAACAGCTGGCAATGGGGAATAGTTAGGACGCGGAGGCATTGCTACATAGCTTGCTTGTGCAACAGGTGCACTGTTTACAGGTGTGTATTCATATTGAGCTTGTTCTGCTGCAGCGCGTTCATAAGCGCGTGCATTTGCATCCATAGATGCGGCAAATGCAGAAAAAGAAACTGTTGTTGCTGCCAATACGGCAAATACCGTTGCAATTCGTTTTGTATTCATAATAAAGACTCCTAATCTCACATTTTTACAAATAACACTTCATCTAGGTTTCATTATACATGATGAATGCTAATATGTAAATAAAATATAAACAAATTTAATTTTTTTAATTTTTGTAAACAGAATAAGGGAAAAATGAGAATTTGTCAAATACAATTTTAATATTCCATGGTGTACAATAGTATATATATTTATATGTCGTATAAATTATCCGTGCTATATATTTTGTTTTAGGGATGATGAAATATAAGCAGAATTACTAAATATAAGCATTGTTGTGGGAGGTAGTATGAGTATTACCATGTATTATGGTCGCGCTGGTTCCGGTAAGACCCGTGCCGTATATGAACGCATTCGGCAGGTTATCATCGAATGTCCAGGTGACCCTATTATTTTGCTCGTTCCAGAGCCAGCCACCTATCGCGTGGAACGGGAACTTGCGGAATTTATGCCTCAAGGAGGCTTTACGACGGTCCGCGTCGTTGGCTTTGGCCGATTGGCCTATCAGGTATATCAATCGATAGGCAATGTAAAGGCTCAGCAACAGAGTATATCTCAATTGGGTAGAACCATGTTGCTAAGCCTTGTGATGAAACGAAAAGGGGCTGAATTAGGCCTGTTGTCGCAAGCCGCTAAACGGCCAGAGTTTTCAGCGGTATTGCAAGGTTTATTTTCCGAGTTTCGCTCATTTCGCATTGGACCTGATGAATTAGAATCTGGTGCACAGCGTGTATCAAATGGTGTATTACAGAAAAAACTACAGGAATTGGCACTATGCATGTCGGCCTATGAAGAGGAATTGCAGCTTCATGGGCAGATTGATGGGGACCCTATCATGGACCTTGTTCATGCATTGCCACAGTCTCCATTGATGGAAAACTGTCATGTCTTTGTCGATGGATTCCACTGGTTTACACCGGTTCACTTTGAGCTGTTATATATGCTCTTTGATCTTGCTGTAGAATCGGTAATCACCGTCGATTTACCAGCTGATCATAAACGTATATTGGCTAATAAAGGTCATCATGGCATCTTTAATCGCTCCGTTGAAATCTTGGAAAATCTCCATAAGGAATATGAAACGAAATTGTCCTTTCAGTCTTTTACAGGGCATAGAGGGACACCTGTGTTGCAATCTTTAGAGGAAAATTTCTTTCACGGTAAGCACAATACTACGGCTGAACATATACCGCTTGTAAGCGCCTATAATCGAGAACGCGAAGCGGATTGGGTGGCTCGTGATATTCTTTCCTATATTGAAAGCAGCCCTAATGCGCGCTATCGAGATATATGTATTATGCTGCGTGAATCCGAAACCTATGGCGATACGTTGGAAAAGATATTTACCCGCTATGGAATACCTCATTTTGGAGACCGTCAACGACCTATGAACAATCATCCGCTCGGAGAATTGATGACGGATTTGCTTGGTATCGTTAAGCATAGTTATAGTTGTGACATCATGTTCCGTTTATTGAAAACGGATTTGACACCTCTTACTCGCGAGGCCGTAGATGAATTAGAAAACTACGTGCTCGAATTTGGTATTGATCATCTACAGTGGGAACGAGATAACTGGTCCTATATGCGCCGTGTAGCGGGGCTTTCAGACGAAGAACAACCGGACGCACCGAGACATGCGCGCGTGAATGCATCGAGACAGGCTATCATGGATATTTTGATACCTTGGTTTGATTTTGCTACGTCTAGCGATGCGCATACAGGGGCGGAATGGTGTAAACATATCTACAGAGTCCTCGAAGAATTACAAGTGCCTCAACGCCTCTATGAATGGTCCTTAGAGGCTGAACGAGATGGCGATTTAGAATCCAAGGCCAGTCACGAGCAAATGTACAATGCGGTCATCGGATTCCTCGATGAAATGATGGTCCTCACCGATACGGAAACATTGACGTTAGATGAAATGATAGCCCTCTTAGAAGAGGCCCTCGATAATGTTCATTACTCCATGATTCCTCCGTCCCTCGATCACGTAGCGATTACCACTATAGAACGGGCGTACAGCCAATCGTGGCTTCGGGTCTATGTGATGGGCCTTAATCAAGGTGTGTTCCCACAAAACATGGGCGATGAAGGTTTGATCAAGGATAGAGAACGGGAAGCATTGGCTGAGGCGGGCATCGTTCTTGCGGAAGGCGCCTTGCCGAAGGCATTTAATGAAAATTTCCTTCTTTATTTAGCGATGACGCGGGCCGAGCAGCATTTAACCATATCCTATGCAGGTTCCAATGATGAAGGGGAAGGACTTGAAAGTTCCCTCGTCATTAAACGATTACAATCCCTCGGTTTCTGTACGTCCCCTATAGAGGTTCCTTTTACCATTCAAGACGGCACAGAAGATGAATACTTATGGCGTCCATATCAAAGTCTATCCCTATTATCTGAACGTTGGGGCGCTTTGTTTAGCGGTGTACCTGTATCACCATTATGGTGGGGCCTCTATAACTGGGCTCGCCATGATGGGGCCTACAGACCCCGCTTAGAGGACGTGAGCCGTGGTATTCGCGACAATAATGATGTACCTATTATTGCGCCGGAGTTAGTAACTGGTCTGTTCCTCAAACGGGGCTATATGTCTGGGTCGGTAACGCGCCTTGAAAAATATCGTCAATGTCCGTTTAAATTCTATGCTCAATATGGTTTAAAATTAGAGCCTCGCAAGGTTCGCTCCTTTGGGGCCCCTGAAATTGGTACTTTTTTACATGCCAATTTGGAGCGGTTAGGAACGCAACTATTATCCGAGCATAAGCAATGGCGTGATTTAGATGAAACGGCGCAACAAGAATTATGTGCTCGCGTAGCAGCGGATATATTAGAAGAAAACCGTTATGATGAGGATGAAAAGACAGCCTATGATAAGGCTATTGAAGAGCGCGTTGTGAGAACATTACAGAAAACGGTATCGCGCCTTGTTGATTGGTCTAGCCGGTCCTCCTTCGATACGATGTATTTAGAACAGGACTTTGGACGTCCCAATGGATGGGACTCTATTAAGGTATCCCTTGGAGAGGACCGTTATTTACGCTTAGTAGGACAAATTGACCGTATTGATGAATATAATCGTGATGGTCATACGTACGGCATGGTTATCGACTATAAATCGGGTAGTACATCGGTTAATGCACAAGAAATCTATTATGGCCTAAAATTACAATTGATGACCTATCTGTTGGCATTAGAATCGGCTTATAAGAAACACCATGATCAACCGATGACACCGGCCGCTGTGGTGTATACATATGTAAAAAATCCACGAACGCCAGCGGGTGAGCCTGTGTCCTATGAAGAGGCCAAAGCCTTGGCAGATACAAATGGGGCCCTTAATAATAAAGGGTATTTTACAGACGATATCGACATGTTGGAAAAGATGGATAAAAATTTGCTCACCTATAAGAGCAAGGGCCCTTATGTGCCCGTTCGTATTACCGGGAAGGGAACCATCCATTCTGGGGATATGAAAATTGTTAAATCCTCCGGAGACTTTGATATTATGTGCCGCTATACGGAATCGATTATGGCGGACACCGGTTCTGCCATCGGTAAGGGTGAATTCCCCATTGCTCCCTATCAGTTGAATAAGGCCATTCCTTGTTCCTACTGCGATTACAAGACGGTGTGTCGCTTTGATAATGAGCGCAATCAATATAATTATTTGAGCGCTCTAAATGAGGCGAACGCTCTTGAAAAAATGCGCGATGCCCTCAATGGTTCATCTGGACAGACTGAGGCTAACGCTGATTTTTGTGAAAGCTCTAATACCGATAGTTCTATGACAGGAGGTGACGATAATGGGCGTTAAATGGACACCGGAGCAGGAATCTGCCATCATGTCCCCGAAGGATAGTAATCTAGGGGCTCAAACCTTGCTCGTCGCCGCTGCTGCTGGTTCTGGTAAAACGGCGGTTCTTGTAGAGCGTATTATTACGCGGTTAAAAGATATGGAGAACCCTTTATCCGTACAAGAACTGATGGTTGTTACCTTTACGAAGGCCGCTGCCGCTGAAATGAGCGCTCGTATTGGCGTCGCCTTAGCTAAGGCAATGGAATCCACCGATGATAAAGCGTTACAAGCGCGCCTAGAGCGACAGCTTAATCTATTGCCATCGGCACATATTTCGACATTGCACTCCTTCTGTCAGTGGGTGATTCGATCTTATTTTTATAAACTAGATATTCCGCCTACAGCCCGCATCGGCAACGAAGCGGAAATGGCTCTCTTAAAACAAGAGGTGTTAGAGAACCTTTTGAAAGAAGCTTATGAACATAATGAGTATGGCATCTTTGATTTGTCCGATTTCTTTAGCGATGATAAATCTGATGCAGGATTGCAAGATAAGGTGCTCAGCCTCTATGAATTTGCCATGTCTCAATCGAATCCTGACGGGTGGATGCGCCATGCCGTAGAACCATATAAGGCCGCTCAAGAGCAGGATTTACGAGATACCTTATGGGGCCGTGCTATGTGGGACGACCAACAGGCCGAAATCGACCGCATTGCAGACCGTATCGAACAGATGGAACCTTTACTTGAAAGTCCTGTAGGCCCTAAGAAATGGGACAAGGTGTACCAAGAACAATTAGCCGCATTAGCCCAATTAAAAGGGGCGCAGACCTGGTCCGATATGGTCGACGTATGCCGTAACTTAGATACCTTTACAAAAGCAAGTTTTACAAGCCTTAGTAAAGCCTTAGAAAAGGGCGAAGTCGATGGTGCGTTAGCAGACGAATTTAAATCGCTAGGCTCTCAAAACAAAGATAGCTTAAAGGGTATGAAAAATGGTCTATTCCATATTGATGAATCCGTTCTACAACAGCAATTTAAAGACCAATATCCGCTCATTCATAACCTTGTAGAATTGACTATCGCCTTTCACAAAGCCTATGACGAGGCTAAAAAAGAGCAAGGCATCATGGACTTTAGCGATTTGGAACATCTCTGCTTGGCACTCCTTGTGGAACCAGGCACAGAAGATGATCCACAACCATCCGAAGTGGCCCTTGAACTACAAGATACGTTCAAAGAAATCATGGTAGACGAATACCAAGATACGAATGGTGTACAAGAAACTATTATCAACCTCATTTCCCGCGTGGATAATCGTTTTTATGTAGGCGATGTGAAGCAAGCCATTTATAGTTTCCGTATGGCGGATAGTTCGTTATTTATGAACAAGTACAATACGTATGGGCTCATGAATGATGCCGTAGAGCGCCGCATCGATTTGGCGAAGAATTTCCGGTCTCATGAAAATATTTTGACCACTACAAATTTCATTTTCTACCAAATTATGACCCAAGAGGCAGCGGAGCTTGATTATGGCGAAAAAGAATCGCTTATACCAGGCCGTATCGTAGAGGATGCGCCATCCGATTGGGTGGGCGGCGCTGTAGAATTACATCTCTTGGATACGAGCGATACGAATCGTTCTGACGAGACCGAGGGTGATTCCGAAACCGCAGGTGATGAACCGGAGAATAATGAGCGAGAACTGGATTTTATCATCCAAAAAATCAAGGAATTACACGCCTCGAAGAAACAGGTGCAAAATGCGGATGGCTCGTTCCGCCAAATTCAATGGCGTGACTTTGCCGTATTGCGTAGGTCCCTTGCTGGGTGGGGTACACGGGCCGTAGCAGCTATGCGCCAAGCCGGTATTCCAGCCGTTGTTAATGAACGAGATGGCTATTTTGAAGCGCAAGAAATCCAATTGCTCTTGTCCTTGTTACAAATCATCGACAATCCTGAGCAGGATTTGCCGATGGCCGCCGTATTGCATTCAGGACTTGTAGGGCTTGATGCGAATGAACTCGGTGCATTGCGCCTTACAGGGGACGGCTCTTTGTGGTCTGTTATGCCTCTCTATGCAGAACAGGCTCAAGATGAACATTTGCTCCAATTCATCGCTCATATCGAGCGTTGGCGCACATTGTCTCGCCGTCATGGTGTAGCTGATTTGTTGTGGGATATTTACGAAACATTAGATTACGTGAACTACGTAGGCGCCATGCCGAATGGCCTCGTGCGTCGCGCCAATGTGATGGCCCTCTATGAACGGGCTAAGGGATTTGAATCCTCCGGATTCCGAGGGCTCTTTAGATTCCTTCGCTTTGTTGAAAGCTTACGCGATAGCAATCAAGATATGGCCGTTGCCAATGTAGTTACCGAAGCAGATGACGTAGTGCGCCTTATGACCATCCACAAAAGTAAGGGCCTTGAATTCCCTGTTGTATTCCTGTCTGGTGTACAAAAGAAATTCAATACCATGGACTTCAATTCACCATTATTGGTCGATAAAAATGGCGGTATCGGATTAAAGGGCTATTACCCAGACATTCGCGTATCCTATCCGTCCATGCCGTGGCTCTATTGTAAATCCATCAAATCGGATGCTATGAAAGCCGAAGAACAGCGTATCCTCTACGTTGCATTGACACGGGCACGGGATAAACTATTCTTGACCGGATATATTAACAAGGAAATCAAAAAGGAAAAGGGCGTTGGCGCTCATATAAAACATGCGGCCTTGACGCAGACCCAAGCATTAGGTGCCGATCTAATCAAAGCTGGTAATTCCTATTTGCATTGGTTACTCATCGCCTTCGCCCGTCACCTAGATGGGGGAGCATCACTTCGCAATATCATTGAACTCGAAGGAGAAACAAATTTTGACTTGCTCGACCGTCAATGTCAGGTAAAGGTAGAGATTCATGATGGTTCTCTTTATGGAGATTTAGATTACAAGGCCGATGTGGATGAAACGACCATCAATACGGTTCGCGTATTAGGTAAGGTAAATGATGTAGCATTGCCAGAGGAAATCGTACAGCGCTTTACTTTCACCTATCCAAATCTTATAGCCGCCAAGACGACGGCTAAGATTTCTGTTAGTGAATTGAAACGACGATTTGCTGAACGTGATGTGGAGGCCGTATCGGCTACAGATGTATCGATGCAACAGAAACCAGTAATATCCTGTGATATAACTGAGGATACGACTGGTGAGAATGCCATATTAGATACAAGCATTCCTACTATTAGTGAAACGGAGCTAGCCGATTCCGTATTTGGTCGTAAACCACTGGCTATTGCAGCAGCTGATGAGGTCGTAACGGGTGCGCAATGGGGCACATTGATGCATGAAGCGATGCAATGGCTACCTGTTAAAAAGTATACACAAAAATCCATGACAGATATGCTCGATTCATTGCAAGCAGAAGGTAAATTTAGTGATGAGGAACGCAGTCTATTAAGTGATCGTAGCTTATATGGATTCTTTAACTCTGATCTTGGCCAGCGTCTCATTGCATCAAAACGAGTGGAACGAGAATTGCCGTTTAGCATGCTCTTTGACGGTAATCGGGTATATCCTGATGTAGAGAATGGTGAGCGTCTATTCTTACAAGGGATTATCGATACAGTTTTTGTAGAAGATGATCAATGGGTCCTCGTGGACTATAAGACGGACCGCGTTAAGAGTGGAGATGAGCTCATTCGTCGCTATAAAATACAAATGGACCTCTACAAAGAGGCCCTAGAACGATTGACAAATATGCCTGTGAAAGCAAGTTATATTTATAGCTTCCGCTTACATGAAGCGGTTCTATTGTAAGCCTATATAAGACAATCGACTTAGCATAATACGAACCCCCTTTACTGGTTTGCCAGCAAAGGGGGTTCGTATCGCTTAGAGAAGCGGTTTTTTCTTTTGATGTTTTGTCGGTGCAAATACCTTGAGGACCCGTGGTAATACCTCAAGGTCTACAGGCATATAAGGACCTGCGTCACCATCCATGTTGGTTGGTAAATTATCTATATTGCTCAATAATTCGATATGAGCTTTTTTGACTGTTAATGTCGTTGTATTGCTAGAGTTGTAGATGGCGCCACTTAGGATAAGAGGTAGAACCTTGAAGATGTCGAGGATAAAGTATTCCTTAAAAATAACGAGGCGCATATACCCATCATCTACGGAAGCCTCTGGCATAAAGCGTTCAAAACTAGACACTACGTTGGTCAGTAGGGCTAATACAAGTGGTGATTTGCAAATGAAATCATCATCTTCCGTTTGAATGCGGTATGTATAGTCCTTTGTGGTGAAGAGGGCTTGACCGGCGCGCAAGAAGTAGGCCAATGGACCTAAGATGCGCTTTTCCTTTGGCGTTACCTCTTCGATAACCTTTGGAATGACACCGGCTGCAATGTTATTGCAGAAGTATTTATCGTTGCAGCGACCAATATCGATAGAGCGAACTTGGTTGATATCGAGGCGGCGAATCGCCTCTAATGGTCGTTGTGGAATGCCGAGAGCACGGGACATATCGTTGACGGTTCCTACCGGAATAAAGCCAAAGGTTGCTTTGAAACCACCTTGAGCGATACCATTCACCGTTTCATTAACGGTACCATCGCCACCCATGCAGAAAACGGCGTCAAAACCATCTTCACAAGCGGCCTTTGCAAAATGGGTTGCATCGTCGGCACCGGTGGTAAATTTAACTTCAATTGTGTCAAAAAGGGTGCTCAATTTCCACTGTAAATCAAGGGCGTATCGGCGTGCTGCACCGCCGCCAGATACAGGGTTAATGATAACCAAACAACGACTCATAGGGGTAACTTCCTCACTTTTTAACTGTGACTATCTTGAAATTGACAGTCATATGTACGGGACTTATAATTATAGGGTATACAATTATTATATATACATGTGTTCGTATATAAAAATGCTTACATTCTATTATACTCATTTTAGGCGTTCATTGAAAGTATGAAAGCGTGTAAACATTAGAGGGGACCTAAGGCTAGAAATATGACAAAAGACGTGAAGGGTACAAAAGAACCAAAAGATGTGTATCATTTTTCCGCTGTAGATTCAATTGAACGATTGCCTTTAAGTGAACAAGTTTATGTGACCTTGAAACAGGCTATTTTAACAGGGGAGCTATTACCGCAAGAAAAACTAAATGAAGTTAAGATCGCAGAACAGCTCAAAGTCAGTGCAACGCCAGTTCGCGAAGCTTTCAGAAAATTAGCAAAAGATAATCTTGTTGTTATCGTGCCATGGAAGGGTGTTACTGTTAAGGCGGATACGCCAGAAGAAATCGTGGCGCTATATCAATGTCGCGAGGTTATGGAAGGTTTGGGGGCGCGTTTGTGTGCTCGTCACGCTACGCCAGAACAAGTGGCAGAGCTTAAGGAATTATGCAAGGAAATGCATGCCATTGAGGACGCTACGGCACGCGTAGAGGTTAATAGCCGATTCCACAGCATGATTGCTCAATTCTCGGGCAATGATCGCGTTGTTGATTACTTAGCCGATTTCCGTGAACGCGTAAATCGCGATATGTATTTAAGTTCCTTCAATGCAGTGCGCACACACGATTGCGACGATGAACATGATCACATCGTAGATGCCATTGAACGTCACGACGAAGTGGCCGCAGAAAATGCGATGCGCGAGCATATCAATAATGCATTTATCTTTAAACGGGCTAATGCGGAATTACAAGATAAGAAATTGAACGAAGTATAAAAACTACATAGACATAGTAAAAAGGACCCTAGATAGGGTCCTTTGTTTTGCAAAGTCATATATAAGATATTGTAAGGGGTTTATCTTTTATATATGTTGTACGTGTTAAGTAGGAATTACTTTATCTTGTTAATCTAATTTTTGAAAGGTTATATAATGTTATTTTAATTGAATAGAAGAGAGTGTAATAAAGAATTAATTTTGTCTCTATTCATATGAGGTCTGTTGATTAGAGACGTTTTTTTAGTTCCAAAAAGCGCTGATGTGCTAGTCGGAAAAATTCGACTCTTTCATAATGTTTAGAAAGATGTCTATTACAGGATTTATAGTCTTGCATACGAAGATGTAGCAATTGACTGGTAGAAATATTGAGGCAATAAGCAATTTTAAATACTACCTCAATGGATACGCCTGATATTCCGTATCCACATTCTAATTTACTCAAATAGCTGCGACTAATGCCCACGACATCGGCCAATTGTCGTTGTGAAATGCCCATCGACGTTCGCAGGGTAGAGATTTTGTGACCCAAGCACATATACTGTTGCTGAAATTTTGGGTCCTGATAATGATTCCGTCGGTAGGCCGGCATTGTAAGTGTAGGATCCTTCATAAGACCTCCTTTCCGATCCCTACCTTGTGCTTTTAGTATACTTAGCAAATACATTGTTGACTAATACGTAATATGTGATAATTATTATGTATATATGATAATTACACGAATCGTTAATTTTATGGAGATCTATTATGGAAAAATATATAGCTATCGCCTGCGGCGGTGCTCTTGGTGCATTAGCGCGAACAGTGGTAGGTGAATGGGTAATGGCGCGGCTAGGACCTTATCCTTTTGGTACCATTACGGTTAATTTAATCGGGTGTTTAATCATCGGTATCATCTTAGGTGCCTATCTCTGTAGACCCGACTGGCCTCAATGGGTTCGGTTCTTCTTGGTCGTTGGTGGCCTTGGTGCCTTTACGACCTTTTCTACATTTGCCTTTGAGCTCTTACAGCTCCTAATATCCGGTGATTTCACCGACGTTCTATTTTATGGGGCGGTGCAAATCCTCGGCGGTTTAGCCCTTTGTGCCATCGGTATGTGGATTGCTAAACTCGTATGTGCGTAAATGCATATTAGCAGCTATCGTTCATATGATATAGTAAATGTATTGCTATATATTACGCTTGATATACATGAAATAGAATAGATATTGAAAGGTTAGATTATGAAAGAAATAAGAGTACAAGATGCCGTAGGACATGCCTTGGTACACGATATTGTACGCATCGTCATCGGCGAAGTGAAAGATACACCCTTCCGCCGTGGTCATGTGATTACAGAAGCAGATGTGCCCAAATTACTCGATCTTGGTAAAGAACATATTTATGTGATGGAACCAGAAGATGAAGGGTTTCTCCATGAAGAAGATGTGGCCCGTGCCTTGTATGCTATCGCAAAGGGGGACCATATGCACGATGGTCCCATGGCACAAGGCAAAATAGAGGCCATTGCCGATGTTGATGGTCTACTTAAGGTAGATGTAGATAAACTATACGCTATCAATAGCATCGGCGAATTGACCATCGTTACAAAATTGAATAATACGCCTGTAAAAGCAGGTGATAAAATCGCCGGTATGCGTTGTATTCCATTGTTATTGGAAGAGCAACAGGTTGTGGATGCTCAAAAAATTGGTGGTCCTATCTTAAACATAAAACCATTTGTACGTAAAACAATGGGGATTGTAACAACTGGTTCTGAAGTATTTGAAGGGCGCATTAAGGATGCTTTCACACCTATTATCGAGGAGCGTTGCGCAGAATTTGGGGTCAAAAAAATCGCCCATGAAATCGTAACAGATAACACGGACGACATTGTGGCAGCCATCGATAAGGTAAAAGCGGCGGGTGCAGACATCATATTCTGTACCGGCGGCATGAGTGTCGATCCTGATGATTTAACACCGGGCGCCATTAAACGCTATGCAGACCGAGTTGTAACCTATGGACTCCCTGTCTTGCCAGGCTCTATGGTGTGCATTGCATACTGTGCTGATGGCACGCCAATTTTAGGCGTACCAGGTGGTGTATTGTTTAGCAAACCAACGGCCTTTGATGAAATCGTGCCACGGCTCATCGCAGACGATGAAATTACAAAAGAAGATTGTATTGCACTAGGCCATGGGGGATTCTTAGGTTAAAATAGATTTAAAGATAAATCTTATCTTTATAATAGTAGTGTTTATACCTGAATAAAATAAGAAATATACCTAAAAAGGGACTGTAGCGAAATGCGGTAAAACCGTATTTCGCTACAGTCCCTTTGCGTTATCATACTATTACTTAATTTTATTGTACTTAGTGTTCTCCGTTTTCTCTAAACCTAATTTCAAGAATCCAACAGGTAGTATAAGTGCAAGTGTAAGACGCATTGATAGTAAATGGAAAAGCGTAACTCACCAAGCAGGTATATATGCTGGAGAAGATGGCTATGATAAGATTTATAACAGTATTGGTCTAGTTCCAAATTTAGGCGTAGAATCTAAAGGTAAAGCAAGCTCGACTACTCAATCTGCTATTTCTGATGATATACTAACAGTAGATGGTAAAGAAATTGATACTAAGACGATTAATACCAATACAGAGAATACATTAGATCAATTAGATAAGATTTTCGATAAAAAGAAAATTGAAGAACGTCAAGAGTTAGCCCGTCTATTCTCTAAAAATGCATTTGAACAACTACATAACTGGCAACCAACAACTAAGGATGGTAAAGTTGCTAAGTCCATTGCGCATGGTGTAGTAGGTGGGAAATCAAGTAATAGTGGTGCTGCAACTACATCTTATGCTACAAAGTGGAATGAAGGTTTATTTCATATTGATAGAGTTGATCTTGATGGGATTTCAGAAGATAATAAAGATTTAGCATTAGCAGATTTAAATTATGACTTAGCTCAAAGTAATAGATATAATATTAATAAACTAAGAGAAAAGAAAAAATATATACGTAAAGATCATTTGTATTCTGAGTTCAAAGGGATTGGAGCAGGTATTACTGATGTTGTTGGAATTGGATTTTCAAGAGGTTATGGGATAGATTCGGAAGGTTCTTCATATGTTACAGACCAAGTTTCTATAGGGCCAAGTGCATTCCCAGTTCAATCAACAACCAGTGACACTAGAGTTTTATATGGTGAGCAAGGGTTTACAGGTGGGGCTATTTCAATATCAATGAATACTGGTGGTGGTGAAAGTTATAGTCTGGGCCCTACCAATATAACTGAGTCTAAAACTATGAATGTTTCGCCAGAGGCAACAATATCATTTTCTTATACAGAGAAGTTGGAAAGTGAAGTTCCATCAGAATATGTGGTGAATGATACTTCTGTAGATTTATCAACTTATACACCAGATCAACCTGATGGTGTATATTCACCTCCTCCAACAGAACCTGAAGCTGAAATTAGAGAAACAAATGATATGGAAAGTTTAGAGAATCGTATTCGAGCTATTAGAACTCAATTTGAAATAGAGGATTAATTATGAAAAAAATAATGTCTTATTTTAATTTATTGCCTTTATCGTTTAAGCTTATTTTGGGTTTTACTGTTATATGTGTGATTATCATTTTTTTTATGACAGTAGCTGTTTTTTTTAATAGACCTAACCAAATTCAAAAGCTTGAATCATATGAGCAAAAGCTTGTAAGTATATCTTCTTATAAGGTAAATGAAGATCATTATGCTACAGGTAGGAATAGTCAGGTTTATAATTTTAAAATTATATATGAGCATATTGAATTTGAAAAAATTAAAGCTTTACTTTCGAATGACAGAATTAAGTGGCGTGAATATAAAAATAGACATATAATAGGCTATGATTTAAATTATGATGTTACTATTAAAATTGAGGGACATTCTTCTGATAATAGGGTAATAGTAGTTTTGAGTACTGAAAAGTAGTTAGTAAATAAGAATAGGTTGTTAAACTTTAGCATATCTCATTATTGTGTTGAACTATTATAAAATAGGTTAATAGGTATAGTGGATTAATGCTTACTATTTTGCTTAAATAATATTTATATTCTTGTTTAATATGAAGGTTGTATATTTAGATAGAAAATAGTTGATTAGTGGTTCTATAATAAATGTTGGGGTGACACCACTACAGTGTCACTTCCAACATTATTTTATATTGTACGCCGAATAGGCATGACTAACCCCCCCCAGTTAAACCGGGGGTCGGTAAAAAATTCTTAGAGAAAAGGAAAGAACCTCCTAGTGGTAAAATGAAGTTGGTCTGGCAACCACAACATTTCAACATAGGAGGTTCAATGTCAATGAATGACGTAAAAAGCTTATCACATAGTAAATGGAGATGTAAATATCATATTGTTTTTGCACCAAAGTATAGAAGGCAAATAATTTATGGACGGATAAAAGCTGATGTAGGTAAAATTTTAAGAGATTTATGTAATAGAAAAAATGTAGAGATTATAGAGGCAGAATGCTGTCCGAATCATATTCATATGCTAGTAACTATTCCACCACATTTAAGTGTATCAAGTTTTATGGGATATTTAAAAAGTAAAAGTAGCCTCATGATATTCGATAAACACGCGAATTTAAAATATAAGTATGGAAATAGATATTTCTGGTGTAGAGGATATTATGTGGATACAGTGGGAAGATACGAAGGAGCGATAAAAGAGTATATTCGCAATCAACTACAAGAAGATATAGCACAAGATACATTAAACTTTAAAGAATATACTGACCCGTTTACGGGTGAGCCGGTAAAATAGACAAAATAAAAGCTCCCGAGTAGGGGTCAGCTAGTGGTAATAGAGCGATTGTCAGATCATTTAAAGCCCTCTTTAGAGGGCTACCACTAGAGAAAGACTATTATAGGGTCAGAGCAAACCACCCGTTCTACGGGTGGTTATGATTTAAAATGATTTTTTACCTAATGTAGGGTGGCTACACCGTTTTAATGTTAGCATATCAATCATATGAACCGCTTCGTCTAATGTAAGGTCCTCGCGTTTTGTAGGTGTTTCGAGAACTGCCAATGGATGGTCTGTGCCCACCTCGCCGGATGGCAAGTAGATATATTCTTGATTGATGGTATCACCAAAGATATAGCCTGCTTGTAAATGCTCTTTATGGATGCGACTCATAATGCTCCTTTATACATGTATGATGCACATTTGAATAATATGTCAGTTATGCGCTCATAGGGATTCAAATTACAATATTTTTTGTATTTTAAATTCTGCATAATCTGCAGAAACGAGTTCTAATTTAGTATTTCCGAATGTAGTTGGGATTCGTTTGAATGACGTCTGGTCGTGTAAATGACCGAATATACATATATCGACTTGGTAGCGCTCCATAAGGTCTGTAAAGCCTGATGGGGCGTTGTTTTCGTTGAATGGTGGATAATGTAACAGTAAAATACGTGTTACAGGTAGTGGCTCATCTGTATTCTGTGTTTCAACATGTTCCTTTTGCAACGCTTGGATAGCGTGCTCCATTTCCTGCAATGCCGCTTCGGTACGCAAGATTTCTCTATCATAGATAGATTGATCTGTATCCGGTTCAAAGCTAGCATCATCAGGACAAATATAGCCACGGGTGCCACCAAAGGCTAAGATGCATTGATGTTCGGTAGACTGGATTTCACCAGTAAGCGTATTAACCTGAGTGGTGAGATTGATGATACGGGCCGTACCGTGGCCTTGTAAAAAGGTTATAGCATCGCCCATGGCATTTTTCATTTTGTTGGCAGAGGACCACCAATAATCGTGATTGCCGCGGATCATAAATTTTTGGCCTGGGAGACTGGCGATTTCGTTGAGGTCATAAAGCGCTTCATCGAGGCGCAAAGCCCAGCTCATGTCGCCTACGAGAAAGATAATGTCCTCATCGGTGACGGTGGACAGCCAATGTTCTTTTATACGTTGCCAATGATTGTCCCAGTGGAGACCGAATATGTTCATCGGCTTCGTAGGTGGATTGCCTGATAGATGAAGGTCTCCAATGGCGTAAATGTTCATATATGTCCTTACTAGAGTCCTCTAATCTACGGAACTCGTAGCAGAGGGTTCTTATTTCAATTCAAAATAGGGTGTAATATTCTGTAAAATTTTCGCAGCTCGTTCATCATTGCACGTTTGTGGAATTTTATAACCCACGTAGAGCGGCGTTGTGATATAGCGAGGAATCACCTTGATATATTCGTAACCATCTTCTAGTTGATAGAAAAAATAGTTATAGGATTGGGAAAATTTTGCTAAGCTATCTAGTACATAGCGTATGGTCTGTTGTAAGCGCATGGCGATGGAGCGGACAGGCGCATCAGGTTTATACCGCAAATTGTATTCAAAGAATCCAATAATAGGGTGTTTGGATAAGGTGATGCGGATATCTTGATCTTCGTGTAATAGCCAACCATTCATGTTCTTGACCGTAATGTCCTCGTGATAATCATAGTTGCGTAGGCCTATAATTTGGCTGTGCGGATGGCGAATGGAACCGCCCGACATGGGACCGTGATTTTTAAAGAATAAAACGGATTCAAATTCTTTGGTGCTAATTGTTTCATGCCATTTATCCATGCCAAATTGAATAATACGTGTTGCTTCGTCGAGAGAGAGGGTAGATAATTCCCCTTGATCGCCTTCTGTTTCAACGATGACCGTAGGCCATGTATCCTTGAGAACTGGATATTTATTCATGAGCCATATGATGTGACCATCTTGTGCCAGAATATCTGTTAACTTTGACCGGTCGCAGAATGGACAGCGCACACTTGCGTCACGCATATTTACAGGCTTTGTACGCCCTAGTGCAATGTCAAATATAAGTGGTTCGTTCATGGTGCGCCTCCTTTCATCTCATACCTTTAATCATACCATAAATGACAGTATTACACATGAAATAATGGTATAATATATTAATAATCTTTACCAAATTATAGGAGGTCTTATGAAACCGACAACCTTGGTATTTCCTATAGATGAAAAAAATAGAATTTTGCTAGGCCGCAAAAAACGCGGTTTTGGCGCTGATAAATATAATGGATTTGGCGGTAAAATCAATGCTGGTGAAAGCTTTCGCCAATGTGCCGTGCGCGAACTGTATGAGGAATCGGGCATACGCGTTGATGCGTCTGATCTAGAATGCGTAGCCCTTTTTGACTTTCAGTTTCCCTATGATGAAAGTCTAACCCATGTGGGCTATGTATATTTTGTGCGTGTTACCGATGTAAACCCCATTGAATCAGACGAGATGGAGCCGCATTGGTTTACATTGGCCGATGTCCCTTATGAGCATATGTGGGAAGGGGACCGTACGTGGCTTCCTATGCTATTAGAGGGCAAGTTATTGAAAGGACCTATCCGTTTTGGCCCAGATAACAGTCATGTAGAAGACATGCGTTTAACAGAGGTCGACACAGTCATGGAAAGTGAATTGTTGGCCCGTATTGATGTATATATTAATGAATAGAGTGTAGTGAAAGTATAGGATGTGCTTTCACATATACCTATATTGAGGAACTATGAAAGAGATAAATAACCCCAAGTGGGTGCCACAGTTGTTGGCGTGGTATGATGTAAATAAACGGGATTTGCCGTGGCGTGACTGCGGTGACCCTTATAAGGTGTGGGTGTCTGAGGTAATGAGCCAACAGACTCGCATTGAGGCGATGAAGCCCTATTATGATAATTGGATGCGTCTATTTCCGACTCTGGAGGACTTGGCAAAGGCCACAGAAGATGAGGTAGTTCATGCGTGGCAAGGCCTGGGCTATTATAGCCGTGCTCGGAACCTACGCCTAGGCGTGCAAGATGTGGTGAATAATTACGGTGGCATAGTACCTCATAATCGCAAGGATATGGAATCCTTGAAGGGCGTCGGTTCCTATACGGCCGGCGCTGTGCTATCCATGGCCTATGGCGAGTCAGAGGTGGCCGTTGATGGCAATGTGTTGCGTATCTATGCCCGTTTGTACGGCATATTCGATGATATTTTGAGCACAAAGGGCAAGAAGGCCATAACTGCAATTGTAGAGGATACATTGCCTCACGATAGACCAGGCGATTTTAACCAAGCCTTGATGGATTTTGGTTCAGCCGTATGTATCCCTAAGACGCCACGTTGCGGTGAGTGCCCTATCGTCAATATGTGTCATGCGTACCAACATAATGTAACCGATCAATTGCCTGTGCGTATCAAGAAAACAAAGGTTGTAGATGTGCCTGTTTTTGTAGGCATCCTCAGCTATGGCGACTATTATTTGCTACATAAACGCCCTAATCGAGGTCTGTTGCGCTCCATGTGGGAATTTCCATCTGTAGAACATGCGGATTCTTATGATGCGGCAGAATCTGGTTTAACTGAGATCGTAGGGGTATTGGGTTTTGGTTTATCCTTGCAACCAGTTATTGTGAAAGAATTAACTCATGTATTTTCTCATCGTAAATGGTTTATGAAGGCCTTTCGAGGCGATTTGCTGTATACTGGAGATCATACATCAATAGAATCGATACAAACGCAATTACCGAAGGATTGGATGCTTATCAAACGGGAGGAATTCGCCGATTATGCTTGGGCGGGACCTCATGGTAAATTGACAGAATTATGTCCTATTGTAGAATAAATTTATGAGACGAACACTGATTTTATCTCAATGTATTAGCCATTACTTGATATACAGTTAGGAGCGTATATGCAATTAATTATAAATATTGTGTTTCTCGTGGTGCTAGCCATAGCTTTTCTAGGCTTTTGGGGATTGTACCTCTATTTATGGAAACCGAAAAAACTATGGCCTGCATGGCTGGCCTATATTTTGGTAGTCGCTGGTTGGTTCTGTGCGGTGCGATACTATTTCTTATACCAAGTTGATCTATACGGCACGCCTTGGTATGAATGGCTTAACTTGTTTAGAACGGAAAGTTATGGCGTAGTATTCGCCATATTCTTGTGTATACCAGTTTTCATCATATTGGCCTTGATCTATGCACTGGTAAACCGTATCTCACATAAGGTTCCCGTAGAAGAACGGACTGGGCGCCGTGCTTTCTTTAGAACCGTAGGCACCCTTGTACCTTTGGCTGCTATGGGTGGTGCTGGCTATGCTGCCTATGAAGGACAACGAGAAATCGTTGTGACCCATGAAAGCTTTGGTTACACCAATTTACCGCAAGGACTTGCAGATTACAAGATTGTGCAACTCAGTGATATCCATATTGGGCCAAGTATCGACCTAGATGACTTTGATGAAATCTTGCGATTAGCACTATTAGAACACCCAAACCGCGTTGTCATCACCGGTGACCTTATCGACAAGATACAATGGCTACCTGAAGTCTGTGATCGCTTAAAGGTATTTGCAAAACAAATTCCTGATGGCGTAGACTATATCCTTGGCAATCATGAATTCCATCACGATGTAAATAAAATCGTCGATGATATTAAAACAAAAACGCCATTAAACGTACTGATTAATGACAATATTCAAATCATGGGTGGTAAACAGCCGGTCTATATGGCTGGTGTATCCTATGACAATGAACGGCGTAAAGAAAACCGTGAAGCCATGATTGATAAGGCCTTATCCGGTATCCCTAATAATGCCTTTGTTATTCTGTTGGCTCACCATCCAGAATTCTTTGATGAAGCCATTGAACGCAATGTGCCATTAACCTTGTCCGGACATACTCATGGTGGACAAATTATCCTCTTTGGTATGCCTTGGGTACCGATTGGTACACCATATGTAAAAGGTCGCTATACAGAAAAAAATAGCGTATGCTACGTCAATAACGGATCTGGGCACTGGTTCCCTATTCGTATTAACTGTCCGAGAGAAATTACGGTTATTACGTTCTTTGATGGGGTGGCATAGCAATTAAAAAGGACGCTATAGTCTAATTTTCAGTAGTATATACTGAAGGATTTAGAACTATGGCGTCCTTTTTTCCGTTCATTTGAGGTATGAGAGGATGTTATAGATATGTCAAAGAGATGTGAGAGGTTTATTTCATGCGAACTGCTTCAGCAAATTCGTCTTCGGTCATGAGTTTTTCTTCCAAGATGATTTCTTTAATAGAGCAACCGCGTTTGTATGCTTCTTTTACGACCTTAGCACTCTTATCGTAGCCGATGTATGGTGTTAAGGAAGTAGCAATCATAAGGGATTGTTCTACGAAGAATTTAAGTTTTTCAGGTACGAATTCTACGCCGTCGATGCAGTGTGTAGTGAAGGAATTCATCGCATCTGCGAGGAGGCGACAGCTTTCAACAAAATCATAGATCATGATAGGCATGTACACGTTCAATTGGAACGCACCGCTACCTGCACAAAGTGTCATGGTTGTATTGATACCGAATACTTGGGCACATACCATAGCAAGAGCTTCGCATTGGGTAGGGTTAACCTTACCTGGCATGATGGAGGAGCCTGGTTCGTTTTCAGGAAGATGCCATTCGCCATAGCCACAGCGAGGGCCGGATCCTAAGAAACGGACATCGTTCGCAATCTTAAACAATGTAGTAGCCAATGTGTTAAGTGCGCCGTGAGCCATCATGAACGCATCTTTTAAGGATAGGCCTTGGAATTTATTATTCTTAACGCGGAATGGAGCGCCTGTTACTTCTGGCAATACGGTTTCCATAACGTCTAGATATCCCTTAGGTGTGTTCACACCTGTACCAACGGCAGTGCCGCCAAGGGCAACGTCGAGTAGGTAGTCAGCGTTTTGAAGGAGCATAGTTTTGGCAGTTTTTAGGCCGTCTACAAAGGCGCTAATTTCTTGATCCACCATGATGAAAGTAGCATCTTGTAGGTGAGTACGACCAACCTTTTGCAAGCCTATACCTTTTTCTTGCAATTTTTCAAAGGATACAATAAGGCCGTCCAATGCAGGAATTACGCGTTTTGTAATTTCAAAGTACCCGCAGATATGCATTGCTGTTGGGAATGTATCATTTGTACTTTGGCCGCGGTTTACATCGTCGTTAGGATGAAGTGGATTAGCTTCATCTAACTGCTTAGCCCGGTGAGCGATAACTTCGTTCACATTCATGTTTGTTTGTGTGCCAGAGCCTGTTTGGAATACGGTCAATGGGAATTCCTCATCCCATTTGCCATCTACGATTTCATCTACTACTTGGGCAATGAGTTTCGCTTTTTCCTCAGTTACTGCGCCACATTTTGCATTGGTTAAAGCACATGCTTTTTTGACAAGCGCAAGCGCTTTGATTTGTTCAATAGGGATGCGGTGGTCACCGATCTTAAAGTTATTGAACGAGCGTTGCGTTTGAGGTCCGTAAATTCGTCTAGCGTCGACTTCGACTGGTCCCATTGAATCATATTCAATTCTTGTTTCCATAATGTTTACAACCTCCTTAAAAGACATGCCGACCTATCGTCGGTTCCTTTCTATTATATACAGAAAAACGAAAAAATATAATAGAAAATGATAATAAATACCAATTAGATATAATGCGTACATGGCTATTACCTTTATACATATTTGATTTATATCTATAAATTTGTGTATACATAGCACATATATGGTTATATTTATTGTCAACATCGCTTTAACACGATAAAATGAATATAGCTTATAGTTAGTTTTATTTAATTTATAAGAGGAGGTAAGTACTTATGAAACATGATTTTATGAGCCATGACCTTCACTTGCCGGAACTTACGTTGCGTGGGATGTTATTAGGTGCATTGATCACTCTAATATTTACGGCATCTAACGTATACTTAGGTTTGAAGGTCGGTTTGACATTCTCGTCATCCATCCCGGCAGCCATTATCTCAATGGCAATTTTACGTTTCTTCAAGGATTCTAACGTTCTTGAAAACAACATGGTACAAACGCAAGCATCTGCAGCTGGTACCTTATCTGCAATTATTTTTATCTTGCCAGGTCTTTTAATGCTTGGTTATTGGCAAGGGTTCCCATTCTGGCAAACATTCTTGATTTGTGCATGCGGTGGTTCCCTCGGTGTGTTATTCACCATTCCATTGCGCCGTGCCATGGTAGTGAACAGTGACCTACCATATCCAGAAGGCCGTGCAGCAGCCGAAATCTTGAAGGTCGGATCTCATAATGGTGGTGAAGTTGCTAAATCTGGTTCCGGTATGGCAGACATCGTTTCCGGTGGTGCTGTAGCTGGTATCATCAGCCTTTGTGCTAACGGCTTCAAAGTTCTTGGCGATAGCATGAGCTTCTGGCTTCCAGTAGGTAGCAAAGGGATTACTCAAATTCCATTGGGATTCTCCACAGCGTTGTTAGGTGCTGGTTACCTTATCGGTATCGCATCTGGTATCGCTATCCTCGTTGGTGTTCTCATCGCGTGGGCTGGCTTTGTGCCTTACTTGACTAATGTATTTGCTCCAGATGGTGGTGCAACTGCAAAATTTGCTATGGGTATCTGGAAATCTAAAGTTCGCTTTATTGGTGCTGGTGCTATCGGTATCGCAGCGATTTGGACATTGATTACCTTGATTAAACCTATCATCGAAGGTATGAAAATTTCCGTTAAATCCATGAATAGCAGCGCTGCTGAACGCGAAACGCATCGCATGGATACAGATATGAGTACAAAATCTGTATTGATCGTATTTGCCATCATCCTTATTGGTTTGGTTATTACGTTCTGGGATTTCGTATCCGCTGTACCTATTAGTGCAGGTTTAATGTGGACTCTTGTTGTTGTAGGTGTTGTAGTAGCTTTATTAATCGGCTTCTTCGTTGCTGCAGCATGTGGTTACATGGCAGGTCTTATCGGTACATCTGCATCTCCAATCTCCGGTATTGGTATCCTAGCAACTATTATTTCTTCTCTAGTGGTATACTTCATCGCTTCTGAAAATAATTTGTTTGCTACCGAAGCAGGCGTTCAATTCGCTACAGCTATGGCTATCTTCATGACATCCGTAGTTATTGCTATTGCATCTATCTCTAACGATAACTTGCAAGACTTGAAAACTGGTCAACTCGTTGGTGCTACACCTTGGCGTCAACAAATTGCATTGTTACTTGGTTCCGTAGCCGGTGCTATTGCGATTGCTCCAGTTCTTAACTTGTTATACCAAGCATATGGTTTTACAGGTGCGTTGCCTCGTGCTGAAATGGATCCAAATGCTGCATTATCTGCTCCACAAGCAACATTGATGACTACAATCGCTCAAGGTATTTTCAATGCTAGTATGGATTGGAATTACATCTTGATCGGCGTTGGTGTTGGCGTAGTAGCAATCATTGTTAACTTGATTCTTAAGAGTACAACTGCTTCCTTAACATTGCCTCCATTGGCTGTTGGTATGGGTATCTACTTGCCTCCAACATTGGAAGTACCTCTTATTATCGGTTCTTTCTTGAGCTATTTCGTAGGTCGTTACCTCATCGCTCGCGCTAAAATGCGTGCTGGTGAATTGGCTGAATACGATGTAGAACAATCTAATCGTCGTGGCGTTCTCTTTGCGTCTGGTTTGATTGTTGGTGAAAGCTTGATTGGTGTAATCATAGCTGTTATTATTGTATTGTCAGTTACAACTGGTGGTGGTGAATCTCCACTTGAATTAGTTGGTCCTGAATTTGAAAGTACAGCTGGTTGGTTAGGTCTACTTGCTTTCATCTTCTCTGCACTCTATCTAGTTCGTCGTGTTGTAACTCACAAATTTGATAAAGCAGAAGCTCTCGCTATGAAAGCAGAGCAAGAACAAGCAAAGTAAGAGGTTAACCATGAAATTAAAACAGACTGTTCTCATCATGATGGCTGCCGCATTGCCACTCACATCTATGGCAGCCGCTAGTGAAACGATTCCTGTAACAAAGGATACTGGTGCTGTAGTAGCACAAAATAATCGTCACGATGTGACATATCGTCTTTCTAGCACGGCTACGCCAGAGCAAAACAAAAAATTACGTTCCGTAGCGAATAAAACTGATCGTGGTACTATCGAAGTGGTAGCGCCAAATGCAGATCGTTATATGGATCGTAAAGAGGTAGGCGTATCTCCTGTAGATGCGACTACAGATCATTTGAATCTCGTATTCCCAGAGGTTAAATCTGTTAGCCCTATCGTTGAAAAAGCCATTAATACAACGATTAAGAAATACGTGTCCAAGGTTCAAAATGACACTCAAAAATTGAACGAAAAAGAATCCAATAAAACGAATGTCATCATGTATTATGATGTAAAAACGGATAAAAATGGTATCTTTAGCGTTTTGATTCACACCTATACAATGCGTGATGGCGATGCAAATGGTGTAAATTATGTAAAAGGCTTTACATTCAATACTACAACAGGTCGTCAATTATCCTTGTATGATCTTGGTGGTTTGAATAAGAAGGAACTCGTTAATGCTATCAATAATAATCAACAAGTGAAGGATGCCGTTGGTGCGAATGCTACATTCGACAAAATGCCATCTGAATTCTACACAACTGAAGATTATTCGGTAGTGATGATTCTTCAACAAGATGTGGATACAATCCATAGTGCTGGTACCGTATATGTACCAGTTGGCAATTTGCGCGACCGTCAAAATGATGTGACCAAATAACAAAACTAACTATATGTGTCTGTATTGTTAAACAATGCAAGGTGCGTAGCACCAAAAAGGGTACACAGACTGTTTTATGTGGTATAGAACTTAATACTTACTAAAAAGCCCCTCCGCGATGTGCGGAGGGGCTTTTGTGCGTATTATCCTGTATGAAGAATAGGGGGATAGGACAAAAAAGACAGCCCCGAAGGGCTGCCTAATTGATTATTTTGTTGGTTTTAATGGTAATGGGAATTGGATTGTCGTAGTCGGAATTTCCTCAGGCGGTGTTTGAACAATTACCTTCTTACCAAATTTCTTTTTAAATGCCTTTACTGTTCCAGGTTGTACAGAATCAGCCGTAATAACTAATACAGATGCATCATCTGTTGGTAAAATACTAATGATTTTACCTTGAGGTTCTTTGTTTTGATAAAGTGCCAATGCATCGGATTGGAGGTCTTCTAATTGGGCTTGTGTCAATTTGCCTTGGCTTACAATTAATGCATTATCGAGTTGTGGATCGTGAGCGTCAGCTAGTGCTGTATGAACTGTATCGAAGTGTTTTTTGTCCACTACAGAAACGTGCAATTTACCTTCCTTCCAGAAGAGAGCACCATCGTTTCTAAATTGTGTGAAGTCTTGACCATAGTGAAGGGCGTGGCTGATGACATTGGATGTTTTTTGTTCCACTTGTTGACGGTAGAGCGCATTGTGGAATGCCAATGCTTGTGGTGTTTGTGTCATACGGTAGGAAATTTCAGCCGCCTCTGCACGGGTTACGTATTTTTCTGGGTTAAACATCGTGCCTGGTGCATAGTTGGTAAATCCTAAGTATGCTAATTCACGGACTGCATCTTGTGCCCAAGGGGCTACGAATTTTTGGTCCCCATACGCTACTTGATCGAGTACAGTAGGATCATCTGTTGTATAGCCTAGATAATGTAGGTAGTTATCTGCTACCACAGCAAATTCTTGGCGGGACATATATTTTTCAGGTTTATATGTAGTGTCGCCATAGCCAGAGATGATATTCTTGCGCGCTACTGATTCAATAGCGAGGGCAGACCAACGGTCGGATGTAATATCTTTAAAGTGACTAGAGATGAACGCTGCTTGGCCATCATCGGTAATGTTGTTGAATAGGGAGGCCACTTCTTCGCGTGTCATTGGTTGATTAGGACGGAATGTGCCATCCGCATAGCCTTTCATCAATTTAGCCTTTGCTACGGCACTAATTGATTTAGAAGCCCAAAAATCACTTGGTACATCGGAGAAGATGTATGGTCGCACATCTTGGATATCCTTTGGAGACGTAACAACGCCGGAGCGAAGTTGTTGATTAACAACAGTATTAGCAGGTACAGCAGTTTTGTTTTGTTCAGTAGCTGTTGTATCTTGAACTGTTGCCGTTGTTGTTACAGTATGTTGCGCTGGATTAGCGTTTGGTGTTTGTGCCGGTGTATCGGCAAATGCCATACCGGATGTAGTAAGTAAAGCGGACAGGATGAGAGCCCGTAATGTGTGTGTTGATACCTGTTGCATACATATCCTTCTTAATCATGTGGTAAATATATCAAAAACAGCGTTGGATAACGCTGTTTTTGAAGTCCCCTTAAGGACTAAAGTATATCGGAGTTTTGTCGCTATTAGCGTTTTACAGTCATTTTAACTTTGGAACCAAATACCTTGGAAATACCTTGTTGTGTTTCTTTGCTTGCAGTGCTAACTACAGCGTATAATTGATTGTTTTCAACGTCTGGGAATACGGCGATAATATTGCCACCTTTTTCGTTTTTGCTGTAGTAGTTACGGAAATTAGATTCGATAACATCGTATTCAGTTTGGCTGTATTGAGATGGTTCAACTACTACATAGTTGTTGATAGTAGCATTGCCTTGGCTTGCCAAATTAGCTTTAACTGTATCCAAATCGGAATTAGATTTCAAAGCTACATGCAATTGATTGTCTCTCCAGTACATAACACCATAGTCTTGGAACGCTTCTGGTGTTTTATATGTCTTGTTGAGTTGAGTGAATACATTGTTTTCCAATGTTTCTTGTTGTTTTTGATCAAGTGGTTTTAATGTGCTGCGACGTACAGGTCGAACGATGCGTGGAGATTGTTCTGCTTTAGACTCAGAAACCTTGTCAGATTTTTTAGCCTTAGCTTCTTTTTCTATCTTTTTCGCATCAGCATCAACTTTTTTAGCATCAGATTTCACAGCAGCATCAACTTTTTTTGCATCTGCCTTTGCAGCAGTATCTACTTTCTTAGCATCCGCTTTTACGTCTTTAGCGACTTCTTTTTCAACGGTTTTAGTTTTGTTTTCAACCTTTTCAGCGTCTTGTTTTGCATCTTCTTTAATAGCGGTAGCCTTGCTAGTAGTAGGGGCTGTTTCACCGTTTAAGATGCGGTTTAAGATTGTTGCCGCTTGTGCGCGTGTTACAGGTTGTGTTGGGTTGAAAGCAGTTGTTGCACCGGATGCTACATAGCCGCGTTGTGCCATGTATTCGATATCCGCTACATAAGCTTTGGAAATGCTAGCACTGTCTTTGAATGTAACCTTTTCGGATTTTACAGGTGCATCAGGTTTTATTTTCTTTACTAAATTAGCTGCGGAAGCAACGAATTCTTCGCGGTCCATCGCTTTAGCAGGGGCAAATGTAGATTTTGTTGTACCTTCCATAACGCCAGCAGCACCAACTAATTTAATAGCTGTGTTGGACCAACGGTCGCTTTCAACATCGGAATAGGAAACGCCATTTTCTTTTGTTACTAAGTCAGCAAGTTCTTGCTCGTTCATATTGTGTTGCAACACTTTGCCGTAAATGGCTGCTGCTTGTTCACGAGTAATGCTTTTACCAGGGCGGAATGTGTTATCTGCATAGCCGGATAAGTAGCCAGCCTCTGTCATTGCTTGGATGGCATCGCGAGCCCAGTTATCCTTTGTATCTGGGTATACGCCAGCTGGCAATGTTTCTTTAGCCTTTGCAGGAGCCTCAGATTTTTGTGTTGTTTTTGCAGTTGTTGTAGTTTTATCTGTAGTTGTAGTAGATTTAGCTGTCGCTGCTGGTGTAGTTTTCGCAGCAGTTGTTTTTGCATGTGTTGTCTTAGCAGTTGTTTTTGCAGCAGTTGTAGTATGTGTAGATGCTTTTGCATTCGTTACAACTGGTGCTTTCGTAGTTGTTGTAGTTTCTGCATGAGCCATGCCGAATGTAGATCCTAGCGCCAATGTAATCGCTAGAGATAAGGACAATTTATTGAGTTTCATGAGAAAGCTCCTTTCAAATTACGTTTATATACATAAATTATAGCACTTTTATGAAATAACCACTACTATAAGAAAATGTAATATATAAGGATAAAAATTAGATGAATAATGGTGAAAGTTACACTTTCATTATAGCAAATGAGAATGGTGCAATTTTGGGACTAAAAAATATCTACTTGATAAACATTTGCAAATAAAGAAAACACGGGAGTTATAGAAAAAATTTATAAAGCAGTACGTGAGTGTGATAAAAATCAATTTTGATTATTACTTTTAGTCATAAGGATATGATTTATGCAACCCTAAATACGAATATAGCAATTGCTTGGACATTTATGGTGCCCTTATTTATAATTATATCGAAATGTTCTTTAAATATAACACTTTAAAGATCGTCAATTTATTGTATAGGCTGATAATTTGTGAAATTTTATCGACCTAAATGGATACATATCAAAATTTTTTTTGAGTTAAGTACTAGAAAAGTTGAGGACGAAAATATGAAAATTCATCTTTTCCAACAGTGTTTGATTGATATGTTCTACCCTCATGTTGGCATGGCTGGTGTAGAAGTACTTGAGAGACTAGGTTGCGACCTTGTAGTGCCTAAGAAACAAGTATGCTGTGGACAAATGTTCACTAACTCCGGTTACAATGATGCGGCTATGGATGCTATTAAGAATACAATCGAATGCTTCGAAAACGCTGACTATGTAGTCAGCATGTCTGGCTCCTGTGCCTTTGCTATTCGCGATGAATACCAACACTTCTTGGAAGGTCAACCTGAATGGCAACAACGCGCAGAAAAATTGAGCGGAAAAATTTATGAATTCACTGAATTCATTACCGATGTATTGGGTGTAGAAGACGTTGGCGCACGCTTTGACGAAACTGTTACATACCATACATCTTGCCACGTAACTCGCTTGATGGGTGTAAAAGAACCACCTTTCAAACTCCTTCGCAATGTAAAAGACCTTAAGTTGATTGAATTACCTCGTGCAGACCGTTGCTGCGGTTTCGGCGGTACATTCTCCGTTAAAAACCCAGAAATCAGCGAAGTAATGACACGCGAAAAAGCTTTGGAAATCGCTAGCACTGGTGCTAATGTAATTTCCGGTTCCGACCAAGCTTGCTTGATGAATATTGCAGGTATGCTTGACCGTCTTCATAAAGATGGTGAAATCGATCGCCGTATCAAAGTAATGCATATTGCTGAAATCTTAAACTGCCGCTAAGGAGGAGACGACATGGCACTTATATATGACAATCGCCCCTATAAAACACGTATAAAAGAATGTTTGGCTGACGATTTCAAAGTTGCAGCTATCAAAAAAGCACAAGACGTGTTTTATGACAAACGTAATACAGTAGTTGCGGACGTTCCTGAATGGTTAGATTTCCGCGCAGAAGCAGCTAAACTTCGTGATCACGTTCTTAACAATTTGGATTACTATGTAAACCAATTCGCTGAAAACGCTGAAAAAGCTGGTTCTAAAGTTCACTTTGCATTCGACGATAAAGAAGCGACTCAAATCGCTTTGGATATCCTTCGTGAACGCGAAGCCAAAATGATCGTTAAATCCAAAACTATCTTAACTGAAGAAATTGGTTTGAACGAAGTTCTTGAAGAAGCTGGTATTGAAGTAAACGAAACTGACTTGGCGGAATTCATTTTGCAAACAGCAGTGAGCCCACCATCTCACATCGTAGTACCAGGCCTTCACTTTGAACGTAATAAAATCCGCGAAATTTTCGCTGAAAAATTAGGTTATACAGGTACTGAAAACCCTACTGAAATGACTCACTTCGTACGTGGTTATGTACGTGAACGCTTCTTGAAAGCTGACGTAGGTGTTAATGGTTGTAACTTTGCAGTTGCTGCATCTGGTACTTGTACTATCGTTTCCAACGAAGGTAACGGTCGTATGTCTAGTTCCATTCCTAAGACTCAAGTAATCTTCTTGGGTACAGAACGTATCGTTCCTGACTTCAAAGCTCTTGACGTAATGATGGAAATGTTGAACCGCTCTGCAGTAGGTGCTAAAATTTCCAACTACTTCTCCATGATGACTGGTCCTGGTCGTGCTGGCGAAGCTGACGGTCCTGAAGAAACTCACATCATCATTATCGATAACGGTCGTTCCGGTATCTTGGGTGGTACATTCCAAGAAATGTTACGTTGTATCCGTTGTGGTGCATGTATGAACATCTGTCCTGTATACCGTCACATCTCTGGTCACGGTTATGGCTCCGTATATCCAGGTCCAATGGGTGCTGTATTGACTCCATTGTTCAAAGGTTACGACGTAGCAGGCGATCTTCCATATGCTTCTACATTGTGCGGTGCATGTACAGAAAACTGTCCAGTAGCTATTCCATTGCATGAATTATTGATGGAACACCGTCATATTATGGCTGACATCGAAAAAACTCGTCCGAAAGCAGAAGAAGCAATCTTCACTGCAGCGGCTAAGATGTTTGGTAACTCCACATTATTCGACCTTGGTACAAAAGCTGGTGCTATCGGCATGAACTTGATTAGTAATAAAGAAGGTAATATGCCTGCATGGACTCAAGCTGTGCCTGTAATGAATGGCTGGACTAAATCTAAAGAATTGGGTTCCTTGAAATTCAAGAAATTCCGCGATTTATATGCTGAACATGAAAAGAACAAGAAGAAGGAGAAAAAATAATGGATGAAGCTAAACGTAAACAATTTATTGCACGTTTATCTCGTGCATTAGGCCGTGATCAAGAAATGTGCCCTGCCTATGTAGAGGATTTTGATTACAGCCATGGTCCTCAAGAAACTATGTTCAAAGATTTGAATCAAGATCAAATTTTGACAATGTTTAAGGAACAATGTCAACGTGTTGGTACAAAATTCGTTGAAACTACACCTGATAAATTAGGTGAAACAATTTTGGCAGCTATCGAAGATTGGGGCAATGGTAAGATTGTATTCCCAAGCACTCCTGAAGTAGACGAATATAAATTAAAAGAATTATTCGAACAAGATGCAGCTAATAATGGCGGCACTCGTACATACTTCCAATGGGACCCAGCTAAAGGCCGTGAAGAATGTATTTCTAATACTGCAAATGCAGATATTGGTATTACATTCCCATACTGCGGTATTGCTGAAACAGCTACTGTAGTACAAGCATCTGGCGAAGAATCTGGTCGTGCTATCAGCTTGTTGCCTACAACTCACATTGCTGTATTGTACACTGATACAATCAACCCACGCATGACACAAACAATGGAACATTTGGCTGAACGTTACCACAATGATCCAGCTAATTTCCCTACAAATATCTGCTTGATTTCTGGTCCGTCTCGTACGGCTGATATCGAGCTCGTTACTGTAGATGGTGCTCATGGTCCTATCCAAGTAACATATGTCCTTGTTAACAGATAGTCCTAATACTAGAGGCTTAATATAACTAAAGACTGTATAAGGCGATCTTCCGATGGAAGGTCGCCTTTTTGCACCTTTGTATAGAATGCAAAATAGGCATACATCTATTTGTAGAAATTTCGATATAGCACTTGTAAATTTTTCGATGTATGATATACTAAGTTCATAACCTATTATTTTAATATGAATTAAACGAGGTGTATTATGAATATTCCATTCTTTACGGATTACCTCATGCTAAGCAATTCATTGAGTATTGGTATTATCGCAGTGTTTGTACTTGCCTTAATCGGTATTTATGTATTGCAACGTAAGGGTACATCCTTTGGTAATCTTGTTATTATTGGCACTATTGTTGGTGCCGTATTAGGCGTAGCAATTCAAGTTATTGCTGGTTTTCCTGATGATCCGTCTAAGGTGGTCTACATCAAGGAAAGTACGAAGTGGTTCTCCCTTGTGGGTGGGGGGTTCATCGACTTAATCCGCATGCTTGTTATTCCTATCGTATTTATCTCCATCGTCCATGTTATTTTACACATGGAGGCAGGGGCTAATCTTAAGAAGTTGGTAGTTGCCATGGTGTCCACTAACCTCGGCATGGTGGCTGTAGCCGCTATCGTAGGCCTTATCCTCGGTAATGCTTTTGGATTAGGTCAAGGTTTTGATATTGTTGAGTCCGGTAAAAAAATCCGTGAAATCAAACCGATGGTGGATACATTCCGTGCTTTGATTCCTAGCAATCCTATTCAAGCTGCTGCAGAAACAAATGTTATTGGCATCGTAGTATTTGCCATCATCTTGGGCAGCGTAGCCCGTCTCTTAAAACAAACGGGCACCAATAACATGGAAATCTTTACAAAGTTATTTGATGAGCTTCATCAATTGATTTCCTGGGTTGCCGATTTCATTATTGGCCTTATGCCATACGGCGTAGTTGCTTTATTGGCATCTACATTAGCGACACGTGGCTTGCAAGCCATCCTCGATATGGGACTTTTCGTAGTATTGCTTTACGTAGGTCTTTTGATCATGTTCGTCGTTCAAGCTATCTTAATTGCTAGCTTTGGTTACAACCCGATTACATACTTTAAAAAAGCGAAGGCTCCATTGTTGTTGGCCTTCACATCTCGTTCCTCTATGGGCGTATTGCCATTGACTGTTGAAACCTTGACAAAACGTCTTGGCGTAAATGCTACAACTGCTAATACAGTAGCATCCTTTGGTACTACTGCAGGCATGCAAGGTTGTGCCGGCGTATTCCCAGCCCTTGTGGTAGTTTACATTTCTAATGTAGCGGGTATTCCATTTGACTTGACAATGTACATCATGAGCGTTATCGTTATCGCTATTGGTTCCGTTGGTATTGCAGGCGTTCCTGGTACGGCTACAATGGCTGCATCCGTATCCCTTAGTGGTACTGGTCTTGGTGCATACTTCACATCCATCAGCCCGATCCTTGCTATCGATCCATTAATCGACATGGGACGTACATGCTTGAACGTATCCGGTTCCTTAACAAATGCACTTGTGGTAGATAAAATTATGGGCACCATTGATAAAGATGCGTATAACAATCCTACACAAGGTGAGGAATAATAGTTAAATAATTATATTGATTGTGAAAGCAGCAGACATTAGGTCTGCTGCTTTTTGCGTAGTTGGACTATGTGTTGTAGTAGAATGCATAGATTGTAATGCAATTGAATTTATACCCTTCTTCGGTGCAATCGAAAATAATTATTATTACATTTTGTAATATCAAAATACAAATATTTATATACATAATTGTGACTATGGATACGTTTTCAAGTATTACATAAGCGTATAATGTACATATAAAAGTTTCTATATATGCTTAATAAATATAAGCCAAGAGGTAGTACTATGATTACAGAAGAAGTAAAAGAACGTTTAATTGCAGATTATCCAAAGTTTGAAGATATGACACGCAAGTTTTATAAGAAAGAGATGTCTATTGCGGACTATAAGGGCCAGTCCGGCGCATATGGTAGCTACGCCGAACGTGGTGCTGCTACGGGCATGAGCCGTTGGCGTTTTAATTGTGGTCGCATCAAACAAGAACAAATGCGGTTCTTAGCAGATACTATCCGCAAGTACAATCTTACACATATTCATTTCACAACTGGTCAATGCTTACAAATGCATGGACTCGATGGGGAAACTATTTTACAGCTCTTCAAGGAATGTTATGAACATGGCATTTATAATCGCGGTGCAGGCGGCGATAATCCAAATGTAGTAGCCAGTATCTTACGCGGCATTGATCCTCGCGAGACCTTTGACATTTCACCATATGCGGCAGCCATTAGCGAATTTCTTATGGAGCAAATGTTTTATATCAAGATTCCCCGTAAATTTAAGATGGGTATCGATAATGGATTTGATAGCACACCACATGCTACCTTTAAGGATCTGGGATTCAATTTAACAAAACATCATACTTTTGATGTATATGCGTGTGGTGGTATTGGTCCTAATCCTCGCATCGGTATTCCCGTAGCTCGTGATGTGCAACCTGAGGATGTTTTATATCATGTGAAAGCTATGCTCATGGTATTTGCAAACCATGGTAACTTTAAAAATCGCGGCAAAGCACGTACCCGTTATATGCCTGCAGAAATGGGGGGCGCGGAAGCTTTCATCAAAACCTATGAAGAAACATTGGCAATGGTGAAAGAGGTTGAAAAATTGACCATTAATCCTGCAGATTATGCTTATGAAATTACGAAGACGGGCAAGCGCGATGATTCGGTAGAAAATCATCGTATTCATCGTCAAAAACAAGAAGGTCTGTACTTTGTAGAATACCACCCAATTGGTGGCGATGCGAACGTTGAACATATATTGGCGGCCCTTGATTATGCTGTTACATTAGACCAAGTGGAGGCTCGCATTGCACCGGATGAAGCCTTGTTTTTCATCAATTTGACCGCTGACGAAGCTAGAAAAATTGCGGAATTAACAGATGATAGCGCACGCGATGATTTTCGTCGTTCCGTATCCTGTGTGGGCTCTACAGTTTGTCAAATCGGAATGCAAGATTCTAATGGCTTGCTAAAGGCTGTCTTTGATCATCTTGAAGAAAAAGGTATTGATACGAAAAAATTGCCGCGAGTACATATTTCTGGTTGCCCACATTCTTGTGGGACTCATCAAATTGGGGAAATTGGATTTCACGGTGCTGTAAAACTCGTAGATAAGAAACCACAACCTGCTTTCATCATCGTAGATGGTGGTTCAGAACATATGGGTTCTGAAAGTTTTGGTAAAATGGCTGGGAATATTGTAGCTGCAAAAATTCCAGCATTTATGGAGGCGTTAGCCAATATACTTAATGAGGCACCAGAAGCGGATTTTGGTTCTTGGCGATTGACTCATAAGACTCAATATATGGAACTTGTAAAAGCATTTGAGTAAATATGCTTTCCGCTTGTGATAGGGCCCCAGCAATTGAGCAGATATTATGTCGTTTGCTATGAGGCCCCGTTTCACTACGACAACTTAATTAAAAATAAAACTAGGTATCTCCTTGCTCCGTCCTTCGTAAAGTCGCTGCAGAAATACCTAGTTTTATTTTTATAACACCTGCTATGAATTAGTCCCATAGCAAGCAAGTATATTCGTACTTTTTTAACTAGGTTGTAGAAATGAAATGGGGCCCCATCAAAATAGGGAGAATAACCTTGAAAAGCATATGTTGCCTAGATAACCCTTGATTGATTGTGTTATAATAGGCTTTATAGTAGTGTTTGGAGGATTTATCAGATGTTATTTACCGTCAATACAGAAGTCTGTACACGATGCGGCCTTTGCGTAGCTGACTGTCCGACAGGCTTGCTAGTGATGTCCGAGAATGGGCCTGTGACTGGCAAGGGAGGTTGTATCTCCTGTGGGCATTGTATTTCCGTATGCCCAACGCTTGCTCTTGATAGTGATATGACACCACGTAAAGAGCAAATCGATATCACAAAAGAACAAAAATTAACGCCAGAGCAAGCTGAGTTATTCTTGCGCAGCCGTCGCTCTATTCGTAATTATCAAAATAAACCAGTTCCTGCTGAATTGATTCGCAAGGTATTGAATGTGGCTCGTATGGCGCCAACTGCGACAAATACGCAAGGAATTTCATATATCGTGATTCGGGATAAACAAAAATTACGCCGCATTGCAGATCTCGTTCTTGAGTGGATGCATTTAGCGGCAAAAACTGTGCCTATTATGCGTCTTTATGCTCGTGCAGCACAAGCTGAAGTGGATAAGGGTAAGGAATACATCTTGCGCGATGCACCTGCGTTAGTAGTGGCTATCGGTTCTAAAAAGGATATTCATCGTACTCACGATAGTGGTCATTCTTGCTTGTCTTATGCAGAGTTGTATGCACCAACATTAGGATTAGGTACTTGTTGGGCAGGCTTCTTTGAACATGCTGGGGAAGCAGAATATGAGCCATTATTGGACCTATTAGGTGTACCTGAGGATAAAATCATTGCTGGTGGTATCTTAATGGGCTATCCAAAGGTTCGTTACCGCAATATTGTGGAACGCCAACCATTGGACGTTACATTCGACACTGAAGAATAAACGTGATTGATACTAAAGAATAAAATAAAAGCGATACTCTAAAAAAGTTAGAGTATCGCTTTTTGTTAGTTTGCAGAGGTAATGCTACCTTTGAAAGTATCGTTGATGAATTGTTTGATTGCATCAGATTTGTAGATGTCTGCAATTTTTTTGTATGTTTCGTTATCTTTGTCTTGGCTACGTACAGCAAGTATCATAACAGCTAAAGGTTCGTCTTTAGGTTCTAAGAAGAAACCTTGTTTTTCTACGTTAAGGCCTGCGCTTTGAACATAGTTCATAGGAATTGCTGCCACAACAACATCATCTAAGCTGCGTGGCAATTGAGCTGCTTCAAGCTCTTGGATTTGAAGGTTTTTAGGATTAGATGTAATATCTGCTACTGTTGCTTTAAAGCCAACGCCCTCTTTCAATGTAATGAGGCCCGCTTTAGCAAGTAATGCAAGACCGCGACCGCCGTTTGTTGGATCGTTAGGAATCGCTACGATAGCGCCGTTTGGTACATCTTGTGCACTATGTACAGAGTTACTATACAATCCCATAGGCATTAAAATCGTTTTGCCAATAGCTACAAGGTCGGAACCATTTTGTTTGTTAAAGTTTTCCATAAATGGAACGTGTTGGTATGCGTTGAGTTGGATATCTCCATCAGCCAATGCTTTGTCCGGTGTTACATAATCGGAGAATTCCACAACCTTAAGGTCGATACCTTGCTTTTGAGCCTCTTTTGCTACAGCTTCTGCTACTTGAGCGTGAGGACCAGCAGTAGCACCAATTTTAATTTCCTTTGGTGTCTGACTAGATTGATTTGTATTTGTGCCACAGCCTGCGATGGCGAATGCTAAAACGCCAACGAGAAGAGGGGCAATAAATTTCTTTAATTTCATGTGAACATCCCTTTCTATATACATATAATGGATATATCCTATCATGTAAATGGGGTTTTGTATATAGATAAAAATATAAGGGTTGGATATAGATTAAAACTATGGCTCCTACGATGATTGTAAAGTAGAGTTATTAAGTAATTGAAAGTAGCGTTATCTAGACATATCTAAAAAAATCGAAATATGATATAATACAGATAAGTTTTATACAATTAAAGCGGTGGAATACAAACATAATACTTAGGAGGTCCCTATGTTTAACTTTGATTTTTATAATCCTACACATATCGTATTTGGTAAAGATCGTTTAGGTGAATTAGATACATTGGTACCAAAGGATGCAAAGGTGCTCATTACTTACGGCGGTGGATCTGCTGTGCGCAGTGGTCTGATTGATCGTATTGTGAAAGCCCTTGGCAACCGCAAGGTAGAGCAATTCGGCGGTATTGAGCCAAACCCATCCCTTGAAACGTGTGAACGTGCAGTAGCTTTCATTAAAGAACATGGAGTAGATTTCGTTCTCGCTGTAGGCGGCGGTTCTGTAGTAGACGCTACAAAACTTATCGTTATGGGCGCTACTTATAATGGACCTGTCATTGAAGTTATGAAAGCTGGTGTACCAGAGGTTCCGGTGGAAATGGTACCAAGTCCATTACCATTTGGTACAGTTATGACGCTTCCAGCGACTGGTTCCGAAATGAACAATGGTGCCGTTATTACCTATGGTGATGGTAAATACCCTGTATTCAGTAGCTTAGTATTCCCTAAGTTTTCCATGCTTGATCCTACGTTGACTTTCACATTGCCTGAAAAACAAGTCAAGAACGGCGTCATCGATACTTTTGTACATACTACAGAGCAATATTTAACATACCCTGTGGAAGGCCGTATTCAAGATCGTTTCAGCGAAGGCATTTTGAAAACTATGATTGAAATCGGTAAAGAAACGGTAGAAAATCCAGAAAACTACGATATTCGTGCTAATCACGTGTGGGCTTCTACCTTGGCATTAAACGGCTTGATTGGTGCCGGTGTGCCACAAGACTGGGCCACACATCTTATCGGTCATGAATTGACTGCTGCATACCATCTTGACCATGGGATTACATTAGCTATCGTATTGCCTGCATTGTTAGAAGTGAAAAAAGCAGACAAGCTTGAAAAATTGGCACAATATGCTACGCGCGTATGGCATATCACAGAAGGTACAACAGAAGAAAAAGCAGATAAGGCTATCGCTAAAACGCGTGAATTCTTCGAGTCTCTTGGCGTATCAACGCATTTAAAAGACTATGGTCTAGGCGAAGAAGCAGTTGATAAAATTGTAAAACAATTAGAAGGTCATGGTATGACTCGACTTGGTGAAAAAGGTGATGTCACACCAGAAGTGGCTCGCGAAATTTTAACGCGTGCCTTATAATTAGTAGAATAGTGTATATATTAGAAAAGACACCTGGTAGGTGTCTTTTCTTTGTACATTGTATGGAGAATATGATGGTATTATATACATTTTATGAATATCATAATCTAGTGTAAATGAAAGAAGGCGATATATTAATGGAACAATTACATAAAGGGCGTCAAGCTTTTAGTTATGCTTTTCCTATTATGATTCCTATGGGCATAAGCTTCTTTTTCATAGGCTTAGGATTTGGTTTATATGCTACGAGCCAAGGGTTCCCTTGGTGGACACCACCTGTTTTGGCAGCAACCATTTTTGCAGGATCCATGGAGTTTGTAACGATAGGTATGTTGATGGCTGGATTTGATCCTATTAATGCCTTTGTTTTAACCATGTTCGTTAATGGTCGTCATTTTTTCTACGGTTTATCTGCGCTACAACGATATGTTCATATGGGTTGGAAGTGGTTTCCTACCGTTGCTTGGATGTGTGATGAAAGCTTTGCTATCAACATGTCTACAAGATTGCCCGATGATGTAGATGAAAAGTGGTTTTACTTCCATGTGTCTTGGCTCAACTACGTATTCTGGGTGTTTAGCACCTTTGTAGGTGGTCTGTTTGGCAATCTATTGGCTACCGTAGATTTACGAGGCATCGATTTTGTATTACCAGGTCTCTTTATAGTAGTATTCCTTGAAATGCTACTCAATGCGAAAAATAACAAGATTAGAGCCTTTGGTGTAGCTGGTGCAGCTATAGCACTAGCCATGCTCTTATTGGTAGGCAAATCGCTCTTTATGCTTCTATCTATGAGCTGTATGCTGGTGGTTTGCTATATTGCGTACAAATGGGGAGGTGTTCATCTTGACTAGTACAGAAATGGTCATTACCGTTGCTATTGTCGTGGCCGGTACATTACTCACTCGTTTTGGTGCCTTCCTCGTATTTCCACCAGGAAAAAAGGCACCAGATTTTGTACTCTACTTAGGTAAAGCATTACCTGCTGCCGTTATGGGGATGCTCGTCGTGTATACCTTTAAGGAAACCGTTGTTTTAGCATATCCCTATGGTATCCCTGAATTAATTGCATTACTGGTTACAGTAGGGTTACACCTATGGAAACGTAACATGCTCATATCCATTGCTGTAGGTACTATAGTGTATATGCTTATCGTACAAAATATTTAACGTTTCCCTTTCGTCAAACAACTTTGGCCCTGCGAAGCCCGCAGGGCAAAGTCAGACCCGGCCGGTGGAGGCTTGACGAAGGGGATATTTCATTTATGTATGTTGCTAGAGATAAGAATGCGAGGATTCATAAACTATAACTATTTTAGTTGTAAAATCCGCTCAAGACCTGCAGCAGTATGATGATTTTCCAAAAACGCTCTTTGATCAAGTAGCTCCATGAGATCCATATCTGTAATGGATAATTTGAAGTCAAAGACGTCAAAGTTAGACTTCATATGCTCTAAGCTTGTTGCTTTTGGCAATGGAATGATGCCTCGTTGGATGTGCCAACGCAAGATGATTTGATGCTTCGTTTTTCCATATTTTTCAGCCAAGCTCTTGATGATAGGGTGCTCGAATATAGGCTGGCGATTGCGTGTGAATGGGGACCACGCCATACCTACTACTTGATGCTTACGCATTAATTGTAATAAGGATTGACGTTGGTTAAACGGGTGGCACTCGATTTGGTTCACCACAGGTTTTACATTACAGTGGTATAGCAAGTCGATTAAACGGTCTTCGTAGAAGTTGGAAAGACCCAACCCGCGTAGCACGTTTTGGTCGTATAATTCCTCCATAGCGCGCCAAGAGCCGTAGTAATCACCTAGTGGTTGGTGAATAAGCATGATATCTATATAATTAGTATTTAACTTCTTTAGAGCACTTTCAACAGCGCGCATCGTAGCATCGTAACCGGCATTGGTATGCCAAATTTTAGTGGTTACAATGATGTCGGACCGATTAATACCAGATGCACTCATGCCCTTGCCGACGGCTTCTTCGTTATCATAATAAGCTGCCGTATCGAGTAAACGGTATCCAGCCTGTAAGGCATTCGTTACAGCTTGCTCCGTTTCCTCCGACGTTCCTGTTTTGTAGGTGCCAAATCCGATGGATGGCACAAAGCTACCATTATTTAAAATTCTAAAATCCATACGTTCTTCCATGAGAAACCTCCATATGTATACTTGTTTAGGAATATTATATCAGATATTATTTCTGACTAGTAATATCTAATCATATAGGGAATTAGCTTTCATACAATTCTTATTGATTTTGTGATATACTAAGGTATTGATAAAAATCAATACAATGGATAGAGATAAGGTGAAAGTATGAACAAATTTCGACTTGGTGCTGTAATGGCACTATTGGTCATTGTTGTATGTGCGATTGCAGGTTGTGGTACATCTACAGTATCCGTTGCCGATGTTACTTATAAAGATATGCCGTTACAAATTCATAATGAAGCGAATGTAACAGCTCTTAATAAGTCCACTATTACGCCCGCTGTATCAGGTGCGGCTACGTATGCTGTGAAGGTAGGCGATAAGGTAACACAAGGTCAAGTGGTGGCGACGATTGATACGTCGGCATTGCAACAACAATTAGCGTCCTTACAAGGTCAGCTTAGTGCGGCCCAATCCTATACGCCTGCTGTTGAAACAACGACGACAACGACGGCGCCTACGGTTAGCAGTGCTCAGCTTGAAAGTGCTCGCCAAATGCGCGAGGCTGGTAATATTACAGAAAAGGAATATAATCGTATTCTAGAACGGTCTCGACCTCAAACTGTGACAACCACAACTGGTGGTGGCGGTGGTGGCAACGGTGCTAGTGTTGCTGCTATTGAGGCACAAATTGCTCAGGTGTCCGCACAAATAGCTGCCGCTAATATTACGGCTCCTATAGCTGGTGTGGTGACTGCTATTTACAATGAAGATCGTCAAATGGCGATTGCAGATCGTCCATTTATGTTGATACAACAAGAGACGCCTATGGTAGCATCCTTGAGTATTCCTCGTGATGCGGCTATGAAATTAGCTAGCCCAGAGGCAAAATCAAGTATTAAAGTGTCTTTGCATGTCGGTGATTCAGATATTCCAGGTGAGTTGACCTATATAGATACAAACCAGCCTGAAAATGTACCAAGTGTACTAGTTAAGGCTACTTTCAACAACGAAAAAGGAACTATTAAGGCTGGTGAATTTTATAGTTTGACCATCGAATCTAGTGCTCAAGCTAAGATGCTCGTTGTTCCTGCTGCGGCAGTACGTGAAAATCAAGATGGTAAATATGTATATGTATTAACCGCTGATAATACGGTAGACGTACGTGTCGTTGAAGTAGGGGATGAACAAGATGGGTATGTGTCCATCATGACAGGCCTCAATGAAGGCGAACAAGTTATTACAACCAAGGGAACCTTTGAACTAGGTGAAAAGGTGAAGGTTCAATAAATATCTTATGAGTAGCTAGAAACTAGCAACCATGAATGTTAAAAAGGAGGAGATTATTATTTTAGAATTTAAACGTTTTGAATTAAGAGATAAACCATTAATCGATAAATATTTTGAACAACATCATTACGAAGCGTCGGATAATTGCTTTACTACATTGTATATGTGGCAAGAAGCCTATGGCATTCGTTGGGCTGAAGAAAATGGCGTATTGTACATCCAAGGTGGTGGTAAGCGCGATCCATTCCTATTACCTCCATTTGCTGGTAAGGATGCGAAGTTCCTCGATGGTTTATTGCGTGCAAAAGAATGGTTTGTAGAAAATAAATTACCATTCATTTTCAAAGGTGTTAGCAAGGTTGTGAAAGAACGGATGGAGGAACTATGCCCAGGCCGTTACGTATTCACACCTGACCGTGATAACTACGAATATATTTATAAGTCTGAAGATCTTATTAATTTGTCCGGTAAGAAATTCCGTCAAAAGAAAAATCACTTGAATCAATTCCGTATGCAATATTCCAACTATGAATATGTGCCAATTACAGAAGACATCATTCCATTGTGCCGTGAGACAGCAGCGTCTTGGGTGGAAACTCATCACGAAGAAGGTATTGAAGATGAATTAGTGGCTATTAATTTACTCTTTGATCATTGGGATGTCTTGGGCTTAAAAGGCGGCGCTATTAAGTTGTTTGGTCGCGTAGAGGCTTTCAGTATCGGCGAATTAATGAATGATAGAATGGCTTTAATTCACATCGAAAAAGCCAATCCGGATATTCGCGGTTTGTATCAAGCAATTAATAATGAATTCATCCGCCATGAATTTAGCAATGTAGAGTTTATCAATCGTGAAGAAGATATGGGTTTGCCTGGTCTTCGTCAAGCGAAGGAATCTTATAATCCTGATCATTTTGCAGAAAAATATGATGCTGTATATGCTAATGAAGCAGATAATGCAACGGGCGGTAAATAATCAGGTCAATTTAATAACGAATGTGAGAGTGGTACTGTATGGTGCCACTCTTTTCCGTTATAATAAAGGGTAGAGTGTGTGAAATACATTCTACTACATGAAATATATAGCTCTAGAGCTATTTAGGATAGAAAGGAAATCGTATGGATTTTAGAATTGCTACATCACAAGATACCCCTCAAGTTGAAGCGCTATGGGCGTATTGCTTTGAACCAAAAGAAGATCCCTTCTTTCAATATTATTTTTCTAACTGTTATGAACCGGAGAATACTGTCGTAGGTATCCAAGAAGGTCAATTACTCTCCACTGTTCATTTGCGTCAATATAACATCAATGTGCGCGGCGCTATCTTGCCTACTAGTTATATGGTTGGTGTTGCTACTCATCCAGCTGCACGTCGTGGTGGCGTAGGTGGTGCATTATTGTTGCACTCCTTAGAAGAATTGCGCCGTCGTGGTCAAGGCATTACCATTTTAATGCCTTCTAAAGCGGGATTTTACCAACAATATGGCTGGGATTTGTACGCTCATCAATGGGTACAGACCATGCCATTAGAGAGTTTGCGTCCTTTGACGGATAAAACCTTATCCTTTGGATTGCTAAATGATGTAGAGCAATGGACATTGCTTGATCCTGTTTACAAAGCCTATACGAAGGATTTATATGGCTATGCGGAACGGGGTGAGAAGGAATGGAAACGTCTATTAGGCAGTTTCTTTGCTGAAGGTGTGAACATTGCGGTCGTGAAAAACGATGAAGGTCAAATCGAAGGTTACGCCGTCTATCGTTTAGGGGCTCCTGAAATTCCTGTTACAGAATTTGTATATACAACGCGTCGTGCTCAACGTGGTTTGCTTAATTATTTTTATAACCATCGTTCTCAAGGTGAAAGCATTCGCTGGAATGAAGGGTTGCATGATACGGGTTATAGATTTGTTCCTGATGGAAAAACAGGTCATACAACGATGCCGTATATGATGGCGCGTATCGTAGACGTAGAAACAGCGTTGACTACGGTACCTGTTAATCCAGAAGCCGTTATGATGCCAATTACCTTAAACATTAAGGTTACCGATACATTATGCGATTGGAATAATGGCGTATTTGCCCTTAGCCTAGGTGAAAGCACTTTACCTAACGTAAAACGCGTTTCTGCTGAATCTGTGGATGAAATCGATATCACCATAGACATTGGCGGTCTAACAGTCCTGTTGATGGGGGCTGTATCAGCTAAAGATCTTGTGTTTGAAGGTAAATTACAAGGCGAATCTCATTGGATTGATTATCTAGATATGGTATATCCTAAACAAAATACATATATCAACGAATGGTGGTAATATGAGCTGGAGAACATATACAGTAAAAGAAGAGGTAGATACAACAGTATCTGCTTATGTAAAAGAGCGATTTTCTTTATCCTCTCGAAATGTGCAGATGATATTCCGTAAGAAACGGGTGAAGGTCAATAGCCGCGTTGCTCATTCCAAGCGTATGCTAAGAAAAGGGGATGTTATTACTATTGAGTTACCACAAGATAAGGATTATGGTGTAGAGGTTGAAAAAGGACCTATAGAGGTTCTCTATGAGGATGAACACACACTTGTGGTGTATAAGTCTCCATTTATGCTAGTTCATCCAGCAGGTCAAACGAAATATCATACATTGAGTAATCTGGTGGCTGGCTATTATGCTAAACGCGGCGAAGTTCATAAAATTCGGCCTGTTCATCGCTTGGATCGAGATACAACAGGTGTTATTATGTTTGGCAAAACCCGTGAGGCAGAACAATATTACACTAAACAGCTACAAGAAGGTCGAATTCACCGTGTCTATCGCGGTCTCGTAGAAGGAAAGATTACATCTGATGGTGTGGTGAATGAACCTATCGGTGTGGATCCGGTATTTGATAATCGCCGCTGTGTTGATGAATTTGGTCAAGATGCTGTAACCGAATATCATGTGATTGAATATGATGATGTACAATCGTTGTTAGAGTTTACATTGCTAACCGGACGAACTCATCAAATTCGCGTTCATATGGCTCATATTGGTCACCCTATCATTGGCGATGCCATGTATGGTATGCGGAAAAAACCGTATACGAGACAGGCCTTACATGCCTATTCGTTGACATTTATACCATATGGACAATCTGAACTGGTGACTGTTATCGCACCTGTACCATCTGATTTAGGTCGTGAACTACAAACTAAAAAGCTGCCCTAGGGCAGCTTTTTGTATAAGTGTATAGGTTTGACAACGAAAAAAGGACTCCTGATGGAGTCCTTTTTCATGTAAGGGGAGTGTTAGTATTAACATCAAATGACCTATGTATTTAAACAAGTAGTAGGTTTGGGGTTAGTATTACTTGTCGGGAGATAAATACATTAAGTAATCAGGGAATATTTACTTATAATTATCATTTGATGTAGTAATTATAAGTAAATACTATGAAGGTAAAATGAACTTCTAAAAAATATTTTATGAAATTTAGATGAAATGTAAAATTCGTTTATTAAATGTTGATAAATGCCATACTTCTTGATATGATAATAGAGGAGGATAATATCTTCTCTTTATTTTTTTTAAAAATATTTAAAAAAATCGTTCTAGTTATAAGACTTTTGTTGTTGGGTTAGAAAGGGGGCCACTATGAAGTTGCTTATAGCTTTGATGGCCTTTTTTTGCCTCATAACATATTCGAATACAGCACAAGCGACTGATTGGTACTATGTAAGTCCTGATGACAAAGGTAATCAACTCTTTATAGATAATGATAGTGTTCAAAAAAGCGATTATGATGCTGTTCTTTGGCTAAAAGTTAATGAACCAGGTGGTGATGAACTTCGCTATAAGGTATATATTAGCCGTTATAATCGGACCATGGAAATTCTAGAAGTAGATGCGTATATGCCAAACGGAACTCAATATGATAATGTTGATTATGATAAAGATCCTGAACCGATTGAAGGCAATACGAATGGTCAAGCCATCTATAGATTGTTATGGCAATAAATAGCTTGAATTTAATATTTTAGATATAAATTTAAAAAATTAAATATAAAAATACCTAGCTAGACAGCAACTAGCTAGGTATTTTTTGTGTGTAAATGTATTGTAAACACGCAGAGGTGTTACAGTCTTTGTAGATAGATAAAATTTAAGATATTCACTAGTGATTGGTAACAACCGTTAGTTTATAGCTGAGCGGCTGTACGGGTTAATTCCAAATCATTAATCATTTGTAAATCGTCTTGCGGGGATCTACCGCCGGTTGTTAAGTAACCGCCTACCATGATGCCGTTAAGACCACCTTTTAGTGCGTACGATTGTAAATCGCGAAGATTTACTTCTCGACCGCCTGCGGTACGAATTAATGCATGAGGTAAAATAAAGCGGAATACAGCGAAGGTACGTAAAATTTCCATCGGTTTTAACGCTTTGTTATGTTCGAATGGAGTACCCTTAATCGGATTTAATATGTTTAATGGAATGGAATCAATGTTAAGGCGTTTAAGTTCAAACGCCATTTCTACGCGTTGTTCTAGCGTTTCGTTTAGACCTAAGATACCGCCAGAGCAAACGCGAATGCCGGCTTTTTTGGCATTTTCTATGGTAGACATCTTGTCCTCATAGGAATGTGTGGAGCAGATGTCAGGGAAATGACTTGGTGCAGTTTCGATATTGGAATGATAGCGAGTAACACCAACTTCTTTTAATTGAAGAGCTTGTTCATAGGTTAACAAACCAAGGGAACAACAAATTTCTAAACCAATTTTTTCGCGAATTTCTTTTAATACGCGTAAGATTTGGTTGAATTCATTAGGGTTGGAAGTGTTGCGACCGCTTGTAACGATAGAGAAGCGAATAGCACCAGCTTCTTTTGCTTTTCTAGCAGCATCTAAAATCGATTCATCATCCATAAATGGATATTCTTGAACGCCTGTATTGTGGTGTGCCGACTGTGCACAGAATTTACAGTTTTCAGGACATTTACCAGAACGAGCATTTACGATTGCGCAAATATCGACGGAATTGTCATTGAAATGTTGTTTTATTTTATCTGCCATAGCCAATAAAATCATGGTATCTTCATCGGATGTATGGATTAAATCGATGGCTTCCTCTTTAGTGATTTCCCCACCATGTAATATACGATTGGCAATGGTTAATATTTTTTCATAAGAACCCACCTGGGTTTGTTGCTCTACTGGAAGTGCCATTATAGCCTCCTTGTTATTGTTAACTTATAAAAACGAATATATTTACAATGTAATTGTAGTATTCTTGGATACTAATTGTCAACTGTATAAATAAATTAGTTTACAATATGATATCTTACATATTATATAGAAATATATAGTATAATTAGATATTAGTATTCTATAAGTTAGGAAAGGAGACAATATGCAACCCTTTCGTTTTATACATTGTGGAGACCTTCATTTAGGGGCTCCTTTTCAATATGCTATGGGGATGAGTCGGCATGTAGATCGTGCCGTCGCAGAAGCAACCTATGAAGCTTTCAATAATATCATTGAAATCGCTGTGCGCGAACGCGTTAATGCAGTTGTGATTAGCGGCGATGTTTATAATAGTGAAGATCATAATTTAGAGGCTCAGGTCCGATTTGTGCGTGCCATGTATCGCTTGTGGGAGGCGCATATTCCCGTATATATGGTGCAAGGTAATCATGATCCTGCTGAAAGCTGGCGCGCTGGCTTATCAATGCCTGATAATGTACATGTGTTTTCGGATACACAGGTACAACGATTTCCATTGATGGTTAATAATATTGAAGTTGGTGGTGTTTACGGCATCAGTTGTGGTCATGGCAATGAACAATCTAATTTTGCTGCACAATATAAAGCCTTTGAACGAGATGAGTTTTCCCTTGCTGTCATGCATGGAACGGTTGGATCTAGTGTGGGCAGTGAACATCATGATGTAACAGGGCCCTGTAATTTGACGGATATCATGCAAGGCGCTATGGACTATTGGGCACTAGGTCATATCCATAAATCACAGGTGATTTCAGAAGACCCTATGGTCGTATATGCGGGCAATCCTCAAGGATTACATCGGAAGGAATCTGGCGCTAAAGGATGCTATATGGTCAACGTATCACATAATGGACATTGTGAATTAGAATTTATTGAGACCAGTGCCATTCGTTTTGAAGATATAAAGATCGATATTGCAGGCATACAAACTGAACGTGAGTTATTAGATTTGTTGAGCCATAAAAAGCAGTCCTTACGTAAAAAATATAATAAGAATACATTGGTATCGGTCTATTTAGTAGGAACTGGTCCAATGCATCGCTTATGCGTGGATGAGTCCGTTCGAAAATTATGGCTACGGGAGACGCAGGCAGAGGAAAAGAGTAAATCTATTTTTGTTATGCCATACCGCATGATTGCTAAAACGCGTCCTACTGTTAATTTGGCAGAACGCCGTTTATTGTCCGACATGGTAGGCGATTATCTACGTGCCTATGATGAAACCGTTACTGATATTGAGGCCGTACGTCAAATCTTGGTCGATCGTCCTGAGTCTAAACGACTTGGCAGTTATTTAGATTTATTATCAGACGATGTATTGAAACGAGTTATGGAACGCAGTGAAATGGAAGGGGTTACGGTGTTAATGGGGGTAAACGATGAACATTAAACAGATTCGACTCGACTCATTTGGGCCGTATGAAAACTGGACATTTAAATCCGGTCCTAACGGTGTACAGCTTGTATATGGCGCTAATGAAAGTGGGAAAACCTCCTTATTAGAAGGTATGCGTTCTCTTTTATTTGGCGGTAAACATAAAAAATATGGTTATGTAAGTGGATCTCTTGAGCTCGACAAAGAGGGGACGGCTTATCATTTAGGCCGACAAAACAAGAATTTAGATTTTTATTCTCCTGGTGAGCCTAGCATAAAGGACGAGCCGAATCAATTGTGGTGGCATGGGCTCGATAAAAAAACGTATAACCGCATATTCGGCCTTACGTTAGAGGACCTTCAAGGCGTAGATATACTCAATGAAGTAGATGTACGAGCTAGATTCTTTGGCGCCGAAGGGGGCGAGCAACTCGGTGGTGTAGTAAAAAGCATTGAAACCAATGCTAATGACTTACTGGTTGCGTCTGCATCAGGCAAACGCCGCATCAATGTTTTGATAGATCGATTACAAGAAAATAAGGCTCGTCTATCCGCACTGGGTGAACATGAAACGCAATATGTAGAATTACAACAAGCGTTGAAGGCTTCCGAGGATACAGAAGCAGAAATTCAGAATCAAATCAAAGAATGGCAAGATTATCGTGAAGGCGTAGAGATGGTGCTTCGTGCATGGGATACGTATCGACGTAGCGAAGAGGCGCGTCGTCGTATGCAACAGTTTACATCTCCTGATACACTAGATCGCGATGCGTTTTTAAGTATCGATGAGGGCCTTCGTGAAGCTCGTCAGAATATGCAGCTTTGGCTTGATAAAGAAGAAGCACTAAAACCGGAAAATTTTGATCCTAATAGTCCATTTACTACCTATGGCCAAGATATAGAGGATTTGATTCAACAAGGTGCGAAGTGGGAACAATTGCGCCGTGAGTGTGAAGAAGGCGAAGCCTACATTGCTAAGGTTAAAGAGCAACTTGATTTCTCGAGAGGGTTACAATCTTCATGGCGCAAGGATGAATCGGTGCCAACTGATGTGAATTGGTTTGAAGGGGAACGTTTATCCAAACGATTGCGTACCGCAAAGGACCAATTATTATATTGGCAAAGCCAAGCACCATCCTTGCAAAAAGAACCAAAAATAAGTGAAGATAGTTCATCTGTTGACACTGGTGAAAATAGCCCTGTTAACACCTGGGCTCAGCAAGAGTTGCAGGCTGTTATGATTGATATTGCAGATCTAGAGTCTCGACTTGGAGAACATGGTTCCATACGTATGGCCGCGATGCCGATTTGGTTGCAACGTATTGGAGGGATTGGAGCCGTCGTTGGTGTATTGATGTCCTTGGCAGGCCTCATTGCGCTAGAATCTGTACTATATAGTATCGGTGGTATTATTTTGTTAATACTTGGACTGGGATTGTTCTGGTATGGATGGCGCCTTCGCCATGTAGATGATTCCGATGTAGCTCGGTTGATGCGTGAACTAGAACGCTTACAGCAACGTAAGTCGTATTTGGAAACACAATTGGATGTACCTTTACCTGTGGCGTCAGATATACCGAACTTGGAAACGGCAGCTATTGAGCAACGTTACAATGATGAAGGTAAACAATTACAGGCTAATTATGAAAAAGCCTTGGCTGAATGGCAAGCATGGATTCCTGAAGGGGCTGCCAAGAGTCTCGATGAAGATGATTTCTTTAGTATGAAGCATGAATATGACCAGTACTCTGAACAATTGCGGACCATTGAAGGATACGAGAAACGCTTAGATGAACATAAGGAATCTTTGCGCCTTATAGAGGACCAAGCTGTTACCTTATGGTATAACCTTGGTGTTGAAGCCCCTGTGTCTCCTACTGAGCTAAAACGTATTTATAACCAATATAAAAACTTTCAACAACAAATGATTCGTTGGGAACAAAAAGAATCACAGCGTAAGAGCTACCGTATGGAGTATGATAATTGGCATCGCAAGGAAAAAGAGCTTTTACTAGAACAAAAAGCATTGCTTGAAAAAAGCGGATTATCCGGGGCCAATGAATATCGTCAAAAACTCATTGATGAAGATCAATTTAAGCAATGGGAAACGATTTACAAACAAAGCCAAGTACAGCTTGATTTGTTAACTCCAGATGGTGAAAATAAAGATTTATTCTATCGCCGCTTGCGTGAGGGGAATAAAGAGAATTGGACTGATGAATTAGCCCATGCAGATCAAGAGCTGAATGCGCGCAAGGATGCGATGGCTAACCTCTATGAGAAACGAGGCCAAATCGTGGAAGCTATGCGTGCATTGGGTTCAGATCAGGAGCAACGGGAAGCCATTCAACAACGACAAGAGTTAGAATCTGAATTGGAATCTGCCTTGGAAGATTGGGCCACTCAAGTTGTCATCGCTCATTGTATGGAACGAGCGCAACAATCATACGAAGAAGAGTCACAACCAAAGATGTTAGAATTAGCATCTCAGTACATTAAACGTTTAACGAATGGTGCTTATACATTTGATATGTGGGGATTGCAAGACGGTTTAGCCCTTTTGAATGAACGGGGTGAACGATTACCGATTCATCATTGGTCTAGTGGTTTAGCGGATCAGGTGTATCTCGCGTTGCGTTTGGCACTAGCAAAGGTCTTTTCGTACCAAGTGGATGCATTGCCAATCATATTAGATGATATCCTAGTCCGATTTGATGAAGAACGCCAAAAGAGTGCACTTGAGTTGTTAGCTGAACTTGGTGAACATCAACAAATTTGGTTGTTTACATGTCAGCAACAAGTGTATTACATGGGTCAAGCTATTGCTGGTATAGATACGCATATATTACAACGTGCATAAATTTCTATCCCTAAAAATATAGATAATAAGTGGCTTTGCATATTCATCACTTTTGGGGTACACTTTTAATATAAGCGTGACATTCTAATATAAAATCTTATATACATGTATGGGTGTGTTTTGTAGAAAGGGGTGGAAATTTGAATACTGCTTATTTAGATATGATTCAGGGCAAGAACCCTGGCATAACACCGGTATGGTATATGCGCCAAGCAGGGCGCAGTCAGGCTGCATATCGTAAGATAAAAGAGAAGTACACATTGTTCGAAATTACCAAACAACCAGAACTTTGCGCACAAGTGACAGAACTGCCTGTTAAAGAATATGGCGTTGATGCGGCTATTCTTTATAAGGATATTATGAGCCCTATGGTGGCTATTGGCGTGAATGTGGATATTAAACCTGGTGTAGGTCCTGTATTTGATACTCCAATACGCCGTATGGAAGATATTGAACGATTATATGCGTTTGATGCAACAAAGGTAGAATATATTGCCAAAACTATTGAGTTGTTGACTACCGAGGTGCTTGATGTACCTCTTATTGGCTTTTGTGGTGCACCATTCACCATCGCGTCTTACCTTATTGAAGGAGGTCCTACGAAAAGTTATAACAAAACTCGTGGGATGTTAATTAGCGAACCCGAAATTTGGAATAGACTAATGGAAAAACTAGCGGATATGTCCATCGAGTATTTGTCAATGCAAGCGCGCGCTGGTGCTAATGCTTTACAAATCTTTGACTCTTGGGTGGGGGCCGTTAATAGTACAGAATATGAGCAAGCTATTTTCCCTCATATGAAACGTATTATTTCCACAGTAAAATCTAGATTCCCTAACTTGCCGCTCGCTATGAATGGTGTCGGTACAGATCACCTTGTTTCTACTTGGGCTAAATTACCTCTTGATGTTATCGCCTTAGATTGGCGAAGCTCTATTGGGGCGGCTAAGGATAGAGGTGTTACACAAACAGTACAGGGGAACCTTGATCCGGCTTATTTATACGGGGATACAAAAACAATAGCCAAGGTGGTAGATGAAATCTTAATGGATGGCGTTCGCCATGGTAAACATGTATTTAACTTAGGGCATGGTGTATTCCCTGAGGCGGATCCAGCAAAATTACATTGGTTGACAGACTATGTTCATGAAAAGAGCCGTGAATTGTGGGCTCGTGAAAACCGATAATATGAAGCAGGCTATACTGTTATTATCTTTTGGTACACCTCGTCAACCATCTGATTTATTACCCTATTTGACGAGCATTCGACGCGGAAAAATTCCGACAGAACGAGAATTGAAGGTTCTAACTGCTCGTTACGATGCCATCGGACAATGGGATAATAAGCTGTTGCAAACGATGGGGGAAGAGCAAAAGAAAACTCTTACATCCCTATTGGCGATAGACGCGATGTATTTGGCCTATCTTCATATGCCTAATAGTATGGAACAAGCTATAGAATCCATAGCAACTGCAGGGTATACTTCTATTGTATGCATTGTCACATCGCCGTTTTATTCTATGGTTGGAACGGGCGCATATGAACGGAAATTACATTCTATATTACGAGCGTATCCGGATATATCTTGTGAAATTATCAAATCTTGGTGGAATAGACCACAGTTTTTTGAATACTGGCGTTCACAGTTGATGGCCGTGAATCCATTACAAGCTGATACAGCCTGTATTTTCTCTGCCCATAGTGTACCTACTTCAACGGTTGGTAGTTATGAAGATGAAGTCATGTCCGCATCAAATCAAATTGCAAAAATGGTAGGCCTTAATCACTGGTATCAGGCATGGCAAAGTGCGGCGCCCTATGGTGAATGGTTAGGTCCTACCATTGAAAGTGTCATTGAACAGGCTCTTATAGATGGAGCAAAACGGATTGTATGTATTCCTTTTGGGTTTGTTAGCGATCATGTAGAAATTTTGTATGATAATGATATTATTTGTCGGAATATCGTTGAAAATGCTGGGGCTACATACGAACGTCTGCCTATGCCCAATGGAAATACCCTATTTATGGAGGCCATGGCAAAGGCTATACGAGAAAGGATTAATAAGTGAAGGTAACGATTGTTGGTGGTGGCCTTACGGGGCTTACTGCAGCCTATTATTTAGGCCATGCCAAACCAGATTGGCAGATACAATTATATGAACAGGCCCCTCGATTTGGCGGTAAAATTCAAACGCAACAAGTAGATGATTTTGTGGTTGAGTTAGGACCGGATTCCTACTTGGGCCGCAAAACGGAAATGACGGATCTCATTACAGATCTTGGTCTAGCAGATACGCTTGTATCCAATGAAACGGGGCAAGCCTATGTGTATGACCGCGGTAACATTCATCCAATTCCAGGTGGTTCCATCATGGGCGTTCCTACGGAAATGATGCCTTTTGTGAAAGCGACCTTAATTTCCTGGGCTGGTAAAGTGCGTGCTGGTCTTGATTATTTTAAGAAACCGTATCCATTAGATGCTCACGGTGATGTATCGATTGGTCATTTCTTCCGCTATCATTTAGGTCAAGAAATGATGGATAAATTAATTGAGCCATTATTGGCGGGTATTTATGGTGGCGATATTTATAAAATCAGTCTATTATCTACGTTTCCACATTTTATTCAAGTAGAACAAAAATATGGCAATATGGTTAAGGGCATGATTGCTGCTAAGATGAGCCATCAAAAGGCGGGGGTATCTAAGGCTGCCAAAGGTGCTGTTAATGAAGGCGACGTTCCCCGTGCTGGTAAAGGAACGATGACGGATGCTCAATTTGATAAGAAACAATCTAGTATTCAGCGAACGAATGGAAATCTAAAAGCATCAAAAGGAACCGCATCACAATCCGGTATGTTTAGACAATTAACGGGTGGTCTTGAAAGCGTGGTAAGTGCGATTGTGGAACAAATGCCATCCAATGTTACATTGACTACTAAGGCCCTTGTTCGAGATATATCGTATGCTCATGCAGTGTATCGTTATAATGTGAATGGCTTAGAAGAAACCTCTGATATGTTGGTTATCTCTACACCACCGGCTACGTATAAAGATTGGTTTATTGGAGATACTGGATTTGATGGCGTACGCAATATGGAACAATCCAGTTGTGCTATTGCAATCATGGCCTTTGATAAAGCGTCCTTTGATGGCGAACTAAAAGGCTCTGGCTTGTTGATTACTCGTAAAACGGATACACCATTAACAGCGTGTACTATATTAAATCAAAAATGGCCACAAACAACGCCAGATGATAAAATCGTTCTTCGCGTTTTTATCGGTAAACCTGGTAATGATGTGGTGGAACGTTATAGTGATGAAGAACTTTCTGCATTAGCTCTTAAAGAAATTCAACGTATTATGAACTTTAATGCAAATCCAGAATGGATCAAAATCAATCGTTTAATACATTGCATGCCTCAATATAATGTGGGTCATCGTGCTGCTATCGCAGCCGTTCGGGAGCATGTGAAAGAACATTATCCTAATTTGTATCTCATTGGGACACCGTTTGATGGGATTGGGATACCGGATGGGGTGAAGCAGGCTAAGGAACTTGTGCAACGGTTGTAATTCTACGTAGCCGATTCGGTATGGGCGTCAATAGGTTGTTGGTATAAGTACTACGTTGCCGGCGATGGATAAGTCTCCTTCAGCTCCAGCTAGCTTAACGGTCTTCGGCCTAGGGCCTCGACCTACTAAAGTCGCTTCAGAAGGCTTATCCATCGCCTACAATAGTAGATACTGAATGTACAATGGTTACCTATTGAGACCCATTCCTCACCTACTGTAGATTTCTTTAAACAACCGTAGCACAAGGTTCTTTAGCCCAGACTATAGGGGAACGGTCTTCGGCCTAGGGCCTCGACTTACTAAAGTCGCTTCAGAAGGCTTATCCATTGCCTACTGTAGCGGATTTTAGCCTCCATCTAGTACAAGGTCCTTTAGCCTAGGTTAGAGGAAAACGGTCTTCGGGTTAGGGGCTCGATTTTGAAATTGTAAATTGTGTTTTATATATTTTATGTGAAAAGGAGTGGTATTATGGGTAAGGCAATTCCTACTGTTGAGGGTTGGCATAGTCAACATATGGTGTTTTCCATGGATTTTAGTGCTTGGAATTGTTTTGATGCAGAGGAGAAGGCTGAGGCTCGCGATGAGTTAAAGGCATTTTTGGCTGAGTTGGAGTCTATGCACCAAGCTAAAGAAGGCAGTTATGCATTTTATGATGTGAATGGTTATAAGGGCGATCTTTTGTTGTGGATTTTGGCGCCGTCTCTTGAGGATTTGGCGAAATGGGAATGCAAATTCCGTCGTTTAACGATTGCGTCTGTGCTTGTTCAAACGTATTCTTATACGTCTGTAACCGAGGTCAGTGCATATGTGAAAGCTAAGCTTGATACGCCTGAGGTGGATGCGAAATTGTATCCAACTGTACCAAAGGATAAATATATTTGTTTTTATAATATGACGAAGAAGCGTGAAGGCAATGATAATTGGTATATGTTGCCTCAAGAGGAACGCGGTCGTATGATGCGTGAACATGGCATCACTGGTAGACCATATTTAGAAGTACTATCTGAGTACACTACAGGTGGTGTTGGTCTTGATGATTGGGAATGGGGCGTTACTATTTTTAGTAATGATGACATTCAATTCAAGAAAATTGTTTACGATATGCGCTTTGAAGAAGCGAGTGCACGATATGGTATCTTCAGCGATTTCTATGTAGGAACGTTGATTGATGAAGCACGCTTTGATGAAGTGTTTGCTTAATCTATAACTACCAGTAGTAGTACTGTAAAGGGAAGGGGTTAAAGTTTTGACGCTAGCCATACGAAGCCTTGAGGGCTAAGTAAAATCGGCTGGTGGAAAAATTTTACCCCTTTTTGTTTTCCTATAATGAATCATGTATACAAAATACGCATATGGCTATGATTTTACCGCAAGTTAGATTGCGGTTTTTATATTATCAATTTACAGTGGACTTTGGTATACTGTGTATAGACACTAAATTCTATAGAATTTGAATTTTATATGAATATTGAAATGGAATTAACTTTCACAAGGCTTATATATAATGATTATAGAGGTTGTGAAACATCAAGTGATATGAGAAGGAGTACAAAAGCTATGGAGATGAATGGTAGCGTTATTGATCAACAACGTTTAGATCAGGCTAGACTTGAAGCAAATGGCATGTATAGCAGCCAATTTGAAAAAGATGCCTGTGGTATGGGTTTTGTCGTAAATATTAAGGGCAAAAAATCCCATGATATCATCGATGATGGCTTGCGTATTTTAGAGCGTCTTGAGCATCGTGGTGGTGCTGGTGCAGATAAGGATACAGGCGATGGTGCTGGTATCTTGGTACAAATCCCACATGAATTTTTTAAACGTGAATGCGAAGTGTTGGGCATTAGTTTACCTGCAGCAGGCGAATATGGTGTGGGCATGATTTTTGCGCATAAATATGAAAGTCTTCGCAATGAGCAAAAACGTATTTTTGAAGAAGTAGTACGCGAAGAGGGGCAAGTCGTTCTCGGTTGGCGTGAAGTGCCTGTAGATGGTACTAAAGTTGGTAAGGAAGCGGCTGCTATTCGTCCTTGGATGATCCAAATTCTCATTGGTAAAGGCCCTGATGTAACGAATAATGCGGAATTTGAACGTAAATTATATGTTATCCGTAAATTGGCGGAAAAACGCATTATTCCATTGAGTAAGGAACTATCTAGCGACTTTTATATTGCATCCTTGTCCTCTAAAACAATTGTATATAAAGGTATGTTGACTCCTGGTCAATTGCGTGACTTCTACCTTGATTTGAGCGACCTTGATTTCACATCTGCATTGGCAATGGTTCACTCCCGTTTTAGTACGAACACATTCCCAAGCTGGGCTCGGGCGCATCCTAACCGTTTCTTAGTTCATAATGGTGAAATTAATACAATTCGCGGTAACGTAAACTGGATCAATGCTCGTGAAGGTAAAGCTGAGTCTCCATTGTTCCCTGATATTAAAAAGGTATTCCCTGTAGTAGATGATAGCGGTTCTGACTCTGCTATGTTTGATAACACATTGGAATTCTTGCACATGACAGGTCGTTCCTTGCCTCATGCAATCATGATGATGATTCCTGAACCTTGGGAACGCAATAAGCTCATGAGCCAAGAAAAACATGACTTCTACGAATTCAATAGCTTTATGATGGAACCATGGGATGGTCCTGCTGCTATGGGCTTCACGGACGGGACTGTTATCGGCGGTGTTCTCGACCGTAATGGCTTGCGTCCTGCTCGTTACTATGTAACAACTGATGATCGCGTTATCATGGCATCCGAAGTGGGCGTTGTGAACGAAAATGCAGAAAATATTCGCGCAAAAGGTCGTTTGGAACCAGGCAAAATGCTTCTTATCGATACGGCAGAACAACGTATCATTTCCGATGATGAAATCAAACAACGCATTGCAACTGAATTGCCATATAATGAATGGGTAAAAGAACATGTTATTCATTTGTCTGAAATTACGCAAGCTGATGAAAGTGATGTGCCAGCTGTAGAAGATTTATTTAAGCAACAACAAGCATTTGGCTATACGCAAGAAGATTTGGTACGCATGATTGTGCCTATGGCAAAGGATGGTAAAGATCCTGTAGGTGCCATGGGTGCCGATGCGCCTTTGGCAATCCTCTCTGAAAAACCACAATTACTATATAACTACTTTAAGCAAATGTTCGCGCAAGTAACGAATCCTCCAATCGATTCGATTCGTGAAGAAATGGTTACATCTACACGCGTAATGCTTGGCAACTCCGGCAACTTAACAGATCCTAATAAGACTGGTACATATGCATTGTCTATGCGTACACCAATTCTTACAAACCAAGAATTGGCATCTATCAAAGCTCTTGCTTGCCGTCGTATGAAATCTGTTACATTGCCAATCCTCTTTGACCCATCTAAGGGTGTAGACGGAATGCGCGAGGCACTTAAAGAATTGTGTGAAAAAGCAGAAGAAGCAGCACGTACAGATCAAAACGTATTGATTTTATCTGACCGTGGTGTTGATGCGAACCATGCGCCAATTCCAGCACTTTTAGCTGTGGCAGCTGTTCATAATCATTTGATTCGCAAAGTATTGCGTACAGAAATTGGCTTGATTCTTGAATCTGGTGAACCTCGTGAGGTACATCATTTCTGTACATTGATCGGTTATGGTGTAACTGCTATCAACCCTTATTTGGCATTTGAAACAGTCAAAGATTTACATGCGCGCAAACGCCTTGGTGATATTACATTAGAAAAGGCGGAACAAAACTACATTAAGGCCGCCGTCGGTGGTATTATGAAGGTTATGTCCAAAATGGGTATTTCTACAGTGCGTTCCTATCATGGTGCTCAAATTTTTGAAGCATTAGGTCTTAACTCTGATTTCATTAAAAAATATTTCGTAAATACACCAACACGTATCGGTGGCATTGGTTTGTATGGTGTTACTACAGAAGCGTTGGCTCGTTTTGATCGAGCTTTCAAAAAAGACGAATCTGTTCTCGAACCAGGCGGTTGGTACGGTCCTGTAAAAGACGGGGAAGAACATTTATTCAACCCTAAAACAATTGATCTTTTACAAGAATCTCTTATCAACGGCGACTATGCTAAATATAAAGAATACTCTAAAGCTATCCGCAACGATTACCATGTAACATTGCGTTCCTTGATGGAATTGAACTATCCTGTAGGCGGTGGTATTCCTATTGAAGAGGTTGAACCTGAAGAATCCATCGTAAAACGTTTCAAAGCAGGCGCTATGAGTTATGGTGCCATCAGTAAAGAAGCGCATGAAACAATCGCTATTGCGATGAATCGTCTTGGTTCTACATCTAACTCTGGTGAAGGTGGCGAAGATTCTGCACGCTTTAAACCATTGCCAAATGGCGACAGCATGAACTCTGAAGTAAAACAAATTGCATCCGGTCGTTTCGGTGTAACTGCTAATTACTTGATTCATGCCAAAGAATTGCAAATCAAATGTGCACAAGGTGCTAAACCAGGTGAAGGTGGTCAATTACCAGGTAAAAAGGTATATCCTGAAATCGGTAAGGCTCGTCACTCCACACCAGGTGTAGAACTTGTTTCTCCTCCACCACATCATGATATTTACTCCATCGAAGACTTGGCGGAATTAATTTACGATTTGAAATGCGTCAATAAAGATGCTCGCATTTCCGTTAAATTGACTTCCGAAGCTGGCGTTGGTACAATCGCAGCTGGTGTGGCGAAAGCAAAAGCAGATAATATCTTGATTTCCGGTTATGACGGCGGTACAGGTGCGGCTGGTCGTACATCTGTAAAACACGCTGGTGTGCCTTGGGAACTTGGTTTATCTGAAACTCATCAAACATTGATGCTTAATCGTTTGCGTGACCGCGTTCAATTAGAGGTAGACTCTAAATTGATGACTGGTTTCGACGTAGCTGTTGCGGCTATGCTTGGTGCTGAGTTGTTTGGTTTCGGTACATTACCACTTGTAGCTGTAGGCTGTAAAATGGCTCGTGTATGTAACCTCAACACATGCCCTTATGGCGTGGCTACACAAGATGAAAAATTGCGTGCTCGTTTCAACGGCAAACCTGAATATGTAGAAAACTTGATGATCTTCATTGCACGTGAATTGCGTGAAATCATGGCTCGCTTAGGCATCCGTTCCGTAGCTGAACTTGTTGGCCGTATCGATCTTGTTCGTCAAAAATCTCAAGACGATAACTTCAAATTGTCTCGTGTCGATTTGAAACGTATCTTGTTCCATCCATACATCGATGCGTCTGTTGGTCATATGCATACCATCGATCAAGACCATGAATTGGAACGCACATTGGATATGTCCAAACTCTTGCGTATGTGCCGTCCTGCTATCGAAGATCAAAAACCTATTCGCGCTAAATTGGCTATTAACAACATTAACCGTGTAGTAGGTACATTAGTTGGTTCTGAGGTAACACGTCGTTATGGTGAAAGCGGACTTCCAGATAACACAATCAAGTTGAACTTTGAAGGTTCTGCAGGTCAATCCTTTGGTGCTTTCATTCCAAAAGGCATGACATTAGAACTCGAAGGGGATGCGAATGACTACCTCGGTAAAGGTTTATCCGGCGGTACCATCGTTGTTTACCCACCTAAGAAATCTATCTTTGAAGCTGACGAAAACATCCTTATCGGCAACGTTGCCTTCTATGGTGCTACATCTGGTAAATCCTATATCAATGGTGTAGCTGGTGAACGTTTCGCCGTTCGTAACAGTGGTATTACAGCTGTTGTGGAAGGTGTAGGCGACCATGGTTGTGAATACATGACAGGTGGCGAGGTTCTTGTACTCGGTAAAATTGGTCGTAACTTCGCAGCTGGTATGTCCGGTGGCTATGCGTACATCCTCGATTGCGATGAACGTTATGTAAATACTGGTCTTGTAGAATTACGTCCTGCTAATAATGATGACCTTAAACGAATCAAAGAATTAGTCGAACAACATGTATTGCATACTAATTCCACAAAAGGCCGTCATATCCTTGAAAACTGGAATAACTTTGCAAATAGATTTACTAAGGTTGTTCCTGTAGCATACGAAGAAATGCATGCTGCTATTGAACGATTCAAAGAACAAGGCTTGTCCTTAGAAGAAGCTCAATTGGCTGCATTTAAAGAAAAATATGCAAAATAAGTTCTAATCTAATATAACTTAGAGAGAATGTAATGTAGAATGCCTCTATAGTTTTGACTATAGAGGCATTTTCATGTATAATATTTGTATTGCAATATTGGATCATGGCAGTTCTCGGGCCCGTGCAATGGGGGCCTGTGAATCGTGTCAGGACTGAGAGGTAGCAGCACTAAGCGGTAACCTTCATGTGCCACGGGGAACCCGGGGGCTGTCGTGATCGAATATTGCAAGGCGGCCTTGGGGGCCGCTTTTTTTATCCTATTATTGAAGCTAAAACGGGTATTAGTTACATGCAAAGAGGACGTGAAAGGACGCCCTCTTTTTTGTGTAATATGGTATAATAAAGTATTACTAATTACGGACTGTTTGCAGGGAAAAGGGGGTGTTCCTATGGCATATATGGCGCTATATCGTAAGTATCGTCCGCAGACGTTTACCGATGTGGTTGGGCAACATCAGGTATCAGATACGTTGATGCGCGCTATTCGCGAGGATAAGGTGGCTCATGCGTATCTATTTGCCGGCCCGCGCGGGACTGGTAAGACAAGTATGGCTAAGATTTTTGCACGTGCCATTAATTGTGAACATGGTCCTACTGACCATCCTTGTAATGAATGTAGCGTATGTAAATCGATTTTGAGTGGTCAGTCTATGGACGTCCTCGAAATTGATGCGGCGTCGAATCGTGGTATCGATGAGATTCGTGCTTTACGTGAAAGTGTAAAGTTTATGCCTGTAGAGGGGCGTAAAAAGGTATTCATCATCGACGAAGCCCATATGCTTACCAATGAAGCGTGGAATGCCCTATTAAAGACGATAGAGGAACCACCAGATCACGTGATGTTTATCTTTGCGACCACTGAGATTGAAAAACTGCCTGTTACCATCGTATCTCGTTGCCAACGATATACATTTAGACGTATCACTTCTGATGATATTGCACAGCGGTTACAATATGTTGCGGATAAAGAAGGCTTTGCCTTAGAAGATAATGCAGCACGTCTCATCGCGGTTCATGCGGATGGTGGCTTGCGCGATGCGTTAAGTATTCTAGATCAATGTGTGGGCATGGCCAGTGGCGAGATTACACCGGCCATTGTAGAGGAACTCATTGGCCTCGTTAGTAAGGACTGGATTATTAAATTCCTATCTGCCTTACACGATGGAGACGGGCCAGCTGTATTGAAATATATTCAAAATGCACTCAGTGAAGGGCGTGATGGGGCTCAAATCATGGAGGCCCTAACGCAACATTTACGAGCTCTATTGATTGCTAAGGTCGCTCCTGATGCGGAGGAATTAAAGGTATATGATTCGTTCCGCACTGAATTCTTAGAACAAGCACAAGACATTGATTTTGGTACCATCAATCAATATATTAAACAGTTACAATCCATCATGAGCGATGCGAAACAGGTAGATAACCCACGTACGGTTATTGAAATGGGCCTATTGGTTTTATGTGCCGGCGTATCCAAGGCTCATGACGATGTAGAGGACCGTTTGGCTGCATTAGAACAGTCTGAACGCGAGTCACGCGAAGGCGTACTCAATCGGCTGGCCAAATTGGAACAACAAGGTCCATCAATGGCGGCGCCATCTATTAATTTTGTGGCTACATCTAATGCATCAAGGTCTAATGTGGTAGATGATGATTTTATTCCACCGCCTATGGAGGAATACGAATCTGTTACGATTCATGAAGTGCCAACAAATTATAAGCCTGCACCTACTGTAGCGGAATCGAAACCTAGCGGTAGTAATCAAACGGCTGCTACAGGTTTGACGCCACCACCAATTACGGCACCTATGCATGGTGTTGGTATGACACCACCACCGATGAAGAATTCTGGTGCGGTACAACCTAAGACTGGTACGTCTCGAACGACGAGACATACGGGCCGTCAAAAGAATACAGGTATTAGCCAAGTCGCTGTTATCGGTGAAACCATGGTGGACTCTAGGGAATATAGAACCATTCAGACTACTGTGATAAAATATCTAAAGGACAGCGATAAGGGATTAGCATATAATATTATTGGTCAAGGCCAAGTTATTTATGTAGATCGTGAAAAAGCAGTAGTAGCTTTTAAAAAGGGAATATCCCTTACCTTGGCTACTAATGAAGCAAATCGCAAGGAAATTGCATTAGCGTTCCAATATGCGTTGGGCTATTCCGTGTCTTTAGAGATTGTCGATATAGAGACAGATGTTTATAAAGAATATATGATGGCTAGCGGAGCGCGGTCTAATCGAGCTGTACAGCCTAAGAGGTCACAGCCTACACCGGTTGTTGAGGCCCCGCCACCACCGGTAGAAGCAGACTTACTTGATAATGGTGAAACAATATCCTCTACGCCTATAGCGACTCAGGATACTGAAGAGAAGTCTGGAGCTACTATACAATCTGAAACCCAAGATGTATCTGGTGGTGTAAAACCGCCAGAGCCTATAAGCTCCGAAGCTCGCAATAATGCTAGAGAGGCTGCGTTAGCTGCTCTTAAAGCAAGAGGTATAAAACCACCGAGCAGTAAGGGAGATGAGGATTCATCTGCTAAGAAAAAGACAGCTCATGATGACGGTGGTATACCCGTTATGAGTCTAGACGGAACACAGGTAATGACCGATGATGGTGAAGTTATCAATCGGCCTATGGATAGCGGTGCCACCGTGGAGGTAGAAGCCGTCCCAAAGCGTGAATACCAGTGGGACCCTGAACATATGGGCGTTGAAGAGCAACAAAACCCACTGTTGGCTAAAACATTAGAGAAACTTTCAGAAGACCATGACATTTATGTAGAGGTCATAGATGAGTAAATTATAATTTTCAGTATATAGTTAATTTATTTTGTAAGGACTTTCATAGTCCTATAAGGAGGAAATATAATGTTCGGTAAAGGTATGGGCAATATGGCAGGCATGATGAAAAAAGTTCAAAAAATGCAAGCTGACATGAAAAAAATGCAAGAAGAGTTAAAAACTCGTACAGTAGAAGCATCCGTAGGTGGCGGTGCTGTTACCGTTGTTATGAATGGCGAAAAGATGATTGAATCTTTGAAATTGAACCCTTCTGCAGTTGATCCTGAAGATGTGGAAATGCTTGAAGATTTGGTAATGGCTGCTGTTAATGAAGCAAGCAAAAAAGTAGATGACCTATTGTCTCAAGAAATGGGCAAGGTAACAGGTGGTCTTAATTTGCCAACAGGTTTGTTCTAAATGACAAACGCATTAGAACGGCTCGTAGAACAGTTGCGCAGATTGCCAGGCATTGGCTCTAAATCTGCCCGTCGCTTGGCATACCATCTTGTGGAAATGCCGCAAGAAGAGGTGGACCGATTGGTCAATACCATTGTTGAAGCTAAAGGGGCAACCCGCCATTGTTCTATCTGTTTTAATCTATCTGCGCAGGACCCTTGTGAATTTTGCTCTAATCCAAATCGGGATCAAACCACGATTATGGTGGTTGAAACGTCTCGTGATGTGATTGCCATTGAACGCAGCGGTGATTACAAGGGGCTCTACCATGTCTTAGAGGGGGCGTTGTCACCTTTAGAGGGCATCGGTGCTGAAGACATTCGCGTTAAAGAGCTGATTGCTCGTTTGCGTGATGGTGTCGTACAAGAGGTTATTCTCGCAACGGACCCTGATGTAGAAGGGGAGGCGACGGCCTTATATTTGGCACGTCTACTAGCGCCGACTGGCATCAAGGTAACGCGTATTGCCCGCGGTGTTCCTGTAGGTGGAGATATCGAATATGCCGATGAATTGACCTTGGGCGGTGCCGTTGTAAACCGTCAGGAGATGAAAGGATAATATGAACATATTACTCGCGCCATTATTGGCAGCGCCTATGACTGAGGCGATTATATCTGTATTGGTCATTGTTATCGCCTTGAAACTTGCTTTTTTTACCATTAAAAAGGTAGCTCTAAATGTAGTATTAGGCATTGTGACATACATGGTATGCATTTATGTATTGCATATACCAATGGATATTGGCTTTGGTGTGTGGGCTTTGACCGTACTATTTGGCCCCATTCCGATGGTACTGGCCGCTCTATACTACGGCTTATAAAATAAGGAGAGGATATCATGGTTATCAATAGCGAACAACAACGCGTCATCGATGAACTAGATAGAAACATCCTCTTGTTGGCGTCCGCTGGGACGGGAAAAACGAATACACTGGCTTATCGAGTGGCCCATATTATTGAAAATGGCCGCTGCGAGGCGCATCAGATTTTGTGTATGACCTTTACGAACAAGGCGGCACAAGAGATGAAGTCGCGCATCGAATCCCTCGTTGGCCAACCTGCAAAGGCTGTGGATATTAGTACGTTCCACAGCTTTTGTTTTTACGTTCTTCAACAAGAGGGCAAGCGAGATGAGTCGCTCTATACAGATGTGACTATATTTGATGAAGAGGATTGTAAAGAACTATATTTGCCATATAAACCGAGAAATATGCGGGATATGAACTTTGCTAGCCTTATAAGCATGGTAAAGGAATATCGTTCTGTGTATGAATTCTATTCTGAATCGTTGATAGATGATTACAAACGAACGATACAACGTTTAGAGCAGGAGCAATCTAAGCAAATAGAGAAATTATTTTACAATTACAATACTCTTGCTACTGAGGACTTGTCGGACTTTTGGGCGCATGGTCATGAATGGATTGCTCGTTATGATGAAAGTTTACAATCCGTTCACGGCGTTGATTTTACTGATTTAATCTGTGGTGTGCATCGACTATTTCAAAATCCAGATATTCGAGAACGCTGGCGTAGTCGCTATCAATATATTTCCGTTGATGAAATGCAAGATACGGGCTCATTAGAATATAAGGTTATGGAAATGCTTTGGGAAGGCAATCACGTTCTTTTATGTGGCGACTATTTTCAAACTATCTACGAATGGCGCGGCTCAGATCCGTTCCGTTTATTAGAGGCATTTACCCGTGATTTTAATCCTCTAAAAATCATATTCTATAAAAACTATCGCTCTAATCGTACCTTGTTTACAATGGCTTTCAAAACATTGCAAACTATGTTTCCTCAGCTGGTAGGCGATGTATATGATGAAATGCCAGAGGCCAACAGTGCTAGTGATGGGGCACCTATCCTCGTGAAAGGTTGTCGTAATGAATATACGGAATCAAAATTTATTTATGACCGTATTTGCGCGCTTCCAAAGGATGCATCTATCGGTGTGTTGGTCCGTGATAATCGCAAGGCACAGCGTTTAAGTGAGCAGTTTGAACGATATAATCAAGAGAAACCAGAATCGGAACGTCGTCCGTTTATGATTATTGATGAATATAAATTCTTCCGTCGTCAGGAGATTAAGGATATCATGGCGTATTTTAAGCTCTTGATGAATCCTAATGATGCGGTTAGTGCGAAACGCATTATTAAACGCTATGTATCGGGCATTGGCGACGCGCGTATTCGCGATATTGAAAGTCCAAAAAATCGTAGTGTAGGGCTAAAATTGACAGATTTTATGGATATGCCCATTTTTGAAGCTGAGCCATATGCCAAATTGGTAGCAGGTCTTGAGGTGGGTGAAGTGGTGGTATACGATGTAGAAAGCACTGGTACGGATACGACAGAAGACCGAATTATACAAATTGCGGCGATGCGCATTGATAAAGATGGCAATGAAATAGAACGGTTTGAACGTTTTATCAATCCTGGTAAATCGGTGGGCACATCCCAACTTGTTCATGGCTTTTCAGATGAATATTTAGCAGAGCATGGTGAAAGTCCAAAGGTCGTATTGGAGGCTTTCAAAGAATTTTCTAACAATCGTATCATTGTAGGTCATAATGTAAATTATGACATTAGCATTTTGAGCCATGAATTAGCGCGCCATAATTTAGGAGAGCCTCAATTTAAGGCCGTATATGATACACTAGATATCTTTAGACGGTTCTATCCAACACTGGAAAATCATAAGTTAGGATTTTTATCAAAATATTTTCCTATCAATCATACGCCTACCCATAATGCGATGGATGATATTATCGCTACGGGCCAATTATTAATCTACGCAGTCCGTGAAAATATTGTGCCCACAACGACAGATCGCATGGTAGCCATTAATCAATATAAGGCGGCTTTCACAACGATTGCGTCTCAAATGGCAACCTTGCGCAGAAAGATGCATACCGATAATCCTACGGAATTATTGGCCTATATTATGAATCAAATGGGCGTACTAGACTATTATAAGAGTCATGGCGAAATGGCCAAGGTTGAACATATACGAGATTTGTATCGTATTATGGAATCATTAGATAAGGAATATGAAGGTACAACGGGATTAGCTCGTCTCAATCATATTTTGCAATTGGCTGCCTTGACGGCTGGTGAGCCACAACAGATGAGTAAACAATCTAAGATACCGATTATTACGGTTCATCAAGCAAAGGGTAGTGAGTTTGACCATGTATTTTTGGCGGGTATGAATCAAGGGACATTCCCTAGTTTTATGTCCTTACGCGAGGGCAATGAGGATGAAGAAAAACGCTTGTTCTATGTGGCCATTACGCGACCAAAACAGGAGCTAGTTATTACCTATGCCAATGAATCACAACGCGGCCAAGGCACAGCGCCAAGTGCATTCCTTGATTATATGCCAAGGGATGTAAAACTCGTAGAAAGGAGTGTGTAATGGCACGAAAAACGCATAGACCAGATGATATTATTTGGCCAGTTACTACCCAGGATATAGAATCCATACAACATGCAACTACAGATGCTATAACATTAGGGCAACTGCTAGATACTAAATATCCAAGAAAAGCGATGGTAAAGTTATTTGATGAGAAATTAATCCATGTAAATGGTCACAAAGCAACACCTCATACAGAGGTTGCCGTAGATGATGAAATTTGGATAGCTATGGCCAAAGAGAAGATTGATTATGAGCCAATTGCAATGGATTTACATATTCTCTATGAAGATGACGATTTGCTCATTGTGGATAAGCCTGCCGGTGTTACGGTAAACTCAAAAGATCAAGTATCCCTTGCTAATGGTATAGCTTATTATTTTAAGGACCGAGGTATTAAAAGAAAGATTCGCTTCTTAAATCGCCTTGATCGTGATACTACAGGGTGTATAGTGATTGCCAAAAGCGGTTTAGCCCAAAGTTTATATCAACAACAAATGGATGATAACACATTTGAAAAGTGGTACATGTCTATTGTTGAAGGCATTGTCGAATCAGATTCGGATTCGTTGGTGCTTCCTATGGATAGAAGTATTGATGGCATTCATTACGAAGTAAATTCTAAGGGGAAAGAAACACGGACTGATTTTACCGTTTTACACCGATATCCGAATGGGGTTGTGGATAACTCTGTGCATAACCTACAAAATATTGTGGATATATCCCATGAAAATGTGGACAGCACAGTGAATACTGTGGATAAACAGGGTGAAAATGTGGATAATTCTGTGCATAACTTAGGAAATCAGCCTTGTACAGCAGTGGCAGTTCGCTTATATACAGGTAAAACACATCAAATCCGAGTGGCTTTTAGTCATATAGGTCATCCTTTGTTAGGGGATACATTGTATGGGGCGAAATCTACGGGCGAACCATTTGCACTACGTGCAATAAAGGTTATTTTTACACATATGCGTTCTGGAGACCGTATAACCGTTCAAGCTTAACTAGAATGGGCATTCAGTAGTAGAATGAGTTCTTAACTATATAAAAGTTCCTAATTGAGAAATGAGAATGACTGATAAGTTCAGTAAAATCAATGGATTTCGTGAAAAAATATCGAAAATTATAGTGACAAATGATAATCCATAAGCTATAATACAAATAAACGTACACATATAAATTATTTAATATTGTACATATAGTATGTAAGAGGTGTAATAGAATGATTTTACAAGAAAATAGTGCTGAACGTAATCGGGGTATTACGCTCGCCAGTATCAAGGGCATTATAGGTAATGTGGTGCTTGTCATTTTTAAAATGATAATAGGATTGGCATCGAATTCCATCGCCATAATCCTTGATGCGGTAAATAACTTAACAGACGTTCTTTCTTCGGTGTTGACAATTGCCGGTACAAAACTGGCCGCAAAAGGAGCCGATAAGGAACATCCATTTGGACATGGCCGTATAGAATATATGACTACCATGGCTATTGCTTTCATCATTCTCGGTGCAGGCATTGGATCCCTTAAGGAATCGATAGATAAAATTCTTCATCCAGAGGTATCCACATTTGATATTCCAAGCCTTGCCATCATCGCTGTTGCCATCGTTGTAAAGGTTGTGATGGGGCGATACATTAAGTCTCAAGGTGAGAAATATAAATCTGATGCCCTTGTAGCGTCTGGTATTGATGCTCTTTTTGATGCGGTGATTACCTTTGCTACATTGGTGTCTGCAGGCCTCGTATATTTCTTCAATGTAGATATTCAAGGCTATGTAGGGGCTTTAATTTCCCTCTTAATTTTGAAAGCAGCCTATGAGATCTTACGGGATATGTATAATCATTTGCTTGGTGTTCGGGCCGATGATGATCTTATTCGAAACATCAAAGAAACTATCGCGCAACATCCAAATGTAGGCGGTGTATATGACCTAGTGCTAAATAGCTATGGACCAGGTGAAGTGATTGGTTCTGTTCATATTTCGTTGCCAGATACGATGACAGTGGGTGAGGTCCATCCGTTAACTAAAGGAATCGCAGTTCATCTTTATAAAAAGTTTGGCATTAATATGACTGTCGGCGTATACGCAGAAAATCAACCAAGCGTAGAAGTTCTTGAAATCAAAAAAGCGCTTGATCAAGTTATCAGTTTGTATACTAATGTAGTCCAACTCCATGCCTTCTACGTACGAGAAGATAAAAAGATTATCTATTATGATATTATTTTTAACTTTGATGAAGAAGATCCACATGGTACATTAGAAAAGATTAAGGCGGAACTTCATAACCGTTATCCAGATTATACACAATTTGCTATTGTAGATACGGATTTTAGTAACTAATTTTATATAAGAAATGACCGGTATTGACCACTGAACAGTGGAAAATATCGGTCATTTGCATATAGGATAGATACTTGATAATTATAATTTTAATTACTATAATAAATTGTATAAAATATTGTTGATATCATATATTGCCAATAGTATGGAGAGAGATATGAATAAATTTATGTTATCCACATTAGCAGTTATGACTGCAATTAGTATTTGTGGCATGCAATCTATAGATGCTAAATCAGTTAAACCAGACCCAACCATGACTATGTTACAAATGCCGACGAATGATGAAATCTCGGTAGGTAATGGTACTACAAAAGAAATCAATAAACAAACACAAACAATGGTAAATAATGTGGCCGTATCTACTAAGTCGATGATTAAAAAGAATTGGAAAACCATTTATATTAAGGCAATACCATCTGAAAATATAGTCCGTTTCTATTATACGGATACGATGGGTCAAGTTTACAGTGGTCAAACAATTAAAAATACTGGTTTATCCAAGGGAAAATATAGAGCTGGCTCATTACGTCAGTCTCAGGCAGTGCAGGACTTATATAGGTATCTACAACAAACGAATCAAGAAATCCCTAGTTCTATAGATATTATCGTTACCAGTCAAGGTCGTCGCATTCGAACCATTATGAATTACGATGAAAATATAGGAGATATTGGAATCTATCAACAAAACTATGAGCAAATTAACTTTCCTAATTTAAAATAGTATGGATATAGTGAAAGCCCCTACCTCGGTGAGGTAGGGGCTTTGTGTTAAATTACATAATCATCGTGATCATCTGTTGTTTGTTTTTTGTGTTGTTTTTTAGCACCTGCTAAGTCTAATAGTTCTTCTTCAAGTGTATCTTCGTCCCCTGTATTAAGCATGGAGTAGAAGGCCCACAAGATAATGAACCAAACTGGTGTGAAGAATAAGGCAACTCTTGTGTCATCATTCAAGGCCAAGATAATGAGGATGAACGCAAAGAATGCAAGAATTAAATAGTTTATCACTGGATATAGAGGCATTTTAAATTTAGATTTTGCCGCTAATTCAGAATTTTTCTTACGATATTTTAAGTGGCAAACAACCATGATAGCCCAGATGAAAATGAAGCAGAACGTAGAGATAGATGTAATCATAACAAAGACAGCTTCTGGCATAACATAGTTAAGTACGACTGTAATAAGTAGTACGGCAGCAGAGAAAATTGTCGCTTGGTATGGCACGCTGCTATGTGTTAATCGACGCATCGATTTAGGTGCATGACCACGTTTAGCAAGGGCATAGATCATACGACCTGTACTAAAAATACCTGAGTTTGTGGCAGATGCTGCAGAGGTAAGTACAACAAAGTTGACGATACCTGCTGCTGCGGTAATACCAACAGCTGTAAATACGGCCACAAATGGGCTGGCTGCAGGGTTAACGGCCGTCCATGGGTAAATACTCATGATGATGGCTAAAGAACCGATATAGAACAAAATAATACGCAATGGAATATTATTGATGGCCATTGGAATAACCTTTTCAGGATTTTCAGTTTCACCTGCTGTCAAACCTACAAGTTCAATGCCGGTGAACGCAAATACAACCATTTGGAAGGATAAGATAAAGCCCATTGTCCCATTTGGGAACCATCCGCCGTAATTCCATAAATTACTAAAGGCGGCAGCAACACCTGCATCGGTACTAAATCCAGAGAAAATCATGATTAAGCCGATGATGATAAGGGATACAATGGCAATAACCTTAATCATAGCAAACCAGAATTCCATTTCACCAAAGTGCTTTACGGCTGTTAAGTTCATGAGTAATAGAGCTATTAAGACGACGAGGGCTGGTACCCATTGAGGAAGCCATGGTATCCAGTATTGCATATACAGTCCGACGGCCGTTAAATCGGCCATGGCTAGTGATAGCCAACAGAACCAATATGTCCACCCTGTGATGAACGCAGCGCGATCACCTAGATAATCCTCTACAAAGTCGATAAAGGAATGATGATTAAGATTAGATAATAATAATTCCCCTAACGCTCTCATTACAAAGAAACATATAAGACCAGTAATGAGATAAGCAAAAAGAATGGATGGACCTGCCAAATGGATGGCCCGACCGGAACCTAAGAATAAGCCTGTACCAATGGCACCGCCGATGGCGAGCAATTGTACGTGGCGATTCTTAAGGCCCCGCTCTAACTGATTCGTATCAGACATAGTAAAGACCTCTTTTCTACAAACTACCTATAAATACAAAAAGCCATGGATGACCATAACTTTCATAATCTATAGAATATATAAAACTATTTTCTTATAATACAGTATCTATTATAAAAAGTCAAATGTATTTTTACAGTAGACACATCCTGTAAATAGTATTATTAACATACGAATAAAAGAAAGTGTATTCATACTTTTAAAAGCATACTATGCGTTAAAAGGTTTTCATAATTTGCTATAATAATTGATAGATTATCTTTTACGTAAAGTAGTGGAGGTTATTATGAGACGACAAGACAGAAGAGTTACAGATATAGAAGAAATTAAGGGCATTTTAAATAGCACTCGCATCATTCACCTAGGCATGATGGATGGTGATTACCCTTACGTAGTACCCTTACATTTTGGTTTTGAATTTATAGATGAGGTGCTTTATATCTATGTGCATGGGCATCATGAGGGAAAGAAGTTTGACTTGATTAAAGCAAATCCTCATGTATTTATCGAAATTGATGGCAGTGATGAAGCCCTTGTTTCAGGTGGTGATATTCCTTGTGCATATAGTTCAGTTTATTCCAGTGTGATGGGCCGTGGAGAGGCTACCTATTTAGAGGCTATTGATGAAAAGTCTCATGGCTTACAAGTATTGATGAAACATCAGACAGGTCGTGAGTTTACTTTTACGGAAGCCATGGTAAACTCTGTGGGCGTAGTTCAAATTAAAATTGTCGACTATACGGCCAAAAGACGAAGACAACTTGAACAAGATGCTATTATGCCTCCATTAACTAAATAATGACACAACAATCCTATTGAACTCTATTATGATATAGCGTTCAGTAGGATTTTTTTATATCGAACCTAAGCATTAGATACATTATTTGGTTGTGACGATACTTTCACAAAAGGAAAGATAAAAGTTTTATGAAGTAGCTGGAGATACAGAATAGGTTTCTTGATTTTGATATAAATAAGAAAATATATCATTATATGTGTGGAGTATATTATAAATTTTTGTAATAGGAGAGAATATGAGAAAAACAATGTATAAGTCGGTTTTAGCTGTTATTGCTGCTGGGTTATTATCTGTAGGAATGGCCACAGCAGAAACGGTAGATACTCCTGATACTACAGATCAGGCTGAATCCACTAAAACACTTAAGCTAGGACATAATTTTAAAAATGTAGAGCCTAGAACTGATAGCTTACAGTGGCACTTTCATGATTGGCCTATAGAGAATACAAAAAAGGCGCATACTTTTAACGGAAAGCTATTAGAGGCAGCAAAGAAGCTTCCATATGAGGCTGAGGCACCTAGTTATATCCCTTATGGTTATGAAATCTATACAGTGCGGCAAGACAAAAATGATGTATTAGAGGTTGTATATTTTATAAGGAATTCCCAAACATATCGAGTTGGGAAGAGAAACTCTGGTAGTATTTTCGTTTATAGAATGGGCTATTCAGTGGAAGATGTAAAAGATGTACCGTATGTTCCTGCTGAGTATAAGGACTTTGAATGGTCTGAACAAGGTGAATCTGGCAAGGTGTATTATACAGGTAAGCCAGGAGTACAATTGATCCGTAGCATTACGTGGACGGAAGGTGGAATGGCGTTCTCCTTATTCTTCTTAGAACCTGTGAAAGCAGTTGATGCTGAATTCTATAAGGAACATGTGGTACCTGTAAAAAATATAGATAGCTCACGTTATGAATTATTGGGAAACTATCCGGTTACGAAGATTTCAAACAAAACAATTGATGAATATAATAAAGAACGAATGATTCCTTAGCAGATAAACTGATGTTATATAAATTGTATCTAGAACAATATATTATGTAATAGCGGTGGAATTTGTAATCGCTTATAAAAAGGAAAAAATATGAGAAAAACAATGTATAAGTCCGTTTTAGCTGTTATTGCTGCTGGGTTATTATCTGTAGGAATGGCCACAGCAGAAACGGTAGATACTCCTGATACTACAGATCAGGCTGGATCCACTAAAATACTTAAGCTCGGACATAACTTTAAAAATGTTGAGCCTAGAACTGATAGCTTGCAGTGGCACTTTCATGATTGGCCTATAGAGAATACAAAAAAGGCGCATACTTTTAAGGGAAATCTAATAGAGGCAGCGAAGAAGCTTCCATATGAGGTTGAGGCACCTAGTTATATCCCTTATGGCTATGAAATCTATACAGTGCGGCAAGACAAAAATGATGTATTAGAGGTTGTATATTTTATAAAAAATTCCCAAACATATCGAGTTGGGAAGAGAAACTCTGGTAGTATTTTCGTTTATAGAATGGGCTATTCAGTGGAAGATGTAAAAGATGTACCGTATGTTCCTGCTGAGTATAAGGACTTTGAATGGTCTGAACAAGGTGAATCTGGCGAAGTCTTTTACACCGGGGATCCAGCAGCGCAACTAATTCGCAGCATTACGTGGACAAAAGACGGTATGGCATATTCCTTATTGTTCTTAGAATCTGTGAAATCAGTTGATGCTGAATTCTATAAGGAACATGTGGCGCCTGTAAAAAAGAGATAGCTCACGTAGCAATTTATTTGGAATAAAGAGAAAATGTGTGTAACCGCTCGAAGAGGAGAGAATATGAAGAAACTAATAACATCTGCTGTTTTATGTGCCGCGATGGCTACTGCAGTAAGCACCTTTGGCGTACTGCCAGTTAGTGCTACATACCCGTTAATAGATAAAAATGGTAATACCGTTCCTGTTGAACGAGATGTAGATAATAAAAATCTCATCGATGATAATAAAAAACTCGCTGATCGTTATCGTTGGTATGATCAAGTTGATGATTATGATTTAGTTAATACTAATATTGAGAGTACCGCGCAGGAATTTGGCTATCCTATACAAGTTCCATCTTATATGCCTAAGGATTATGCGGTACGTGATGTAAAGGCCAAGGATCATGACGTATTAGAAATTGTATATACGGAAACGGGTCGTGATGGAGAATATGGTCCGAAGCTAACCTTCTCTAATACAGATATTGTATATCGTATGGGATGGGCTATCGATACAGTGGTAACACCTATATTAGAAAAGACAAAGTACAATGCTAAGGATGCAGTTAGCTTTACTACCCCTAATGGGATTTCTGTACATACGTTAGGTTATAGTAAAGACGCTATTCAAATCGCTTATTGGGAAAAAGATCACAAAGTGTATATGCTCTACTTTGCTTCTTCAAGAAACCAAAGCTTTGTAAGCAAAATTGTAGACTCTGTAGGTCCTGTGAGTAACGTAGCTGCTGATGATACTCGACTACGTGGTGACCGCAATGATAAGCAAAATGTTGAAGAAAACGATGCGAAAAAGGTTAAACAAAATGATGATCCGGATTGGCCTCCTTATGAAACGATTGGGTTGCCATTGCGTACACATACGAATTCTGTGTGGCCTATACTTACGAGAAAAACCATCGGTTTACCTAGCGGTGTAATTAATGCATCTCATAAGATGTCCTATGACGTATCTGTACCAAGTTATTTACCGTTTGGCTATACATACTATGCTACACATTTTTATGACAATGATGTATTAGAAACTGTATATTGGAAGCAAGGTGAAGAGTATCAAGAGCGCAGCGGTCGTTGGGTAAATCATACTATGGTCTTCCGCATGAGCTACTCTATGGATACTGTATGGCCTGAAGAATATATCCCATGGGAGTACCATGACGTACAGTGGAGCGACTCCACTCCAATAGGGGAGGTTCAATATACAGGGGATGTAGATAAGGGCTTAGTACGCAGTGTTACGTGGTACAAGGATAATATGGCGTATTTCTTGTTCTTCCAAGTGCCTGTGAAAGCCTCTGAAGCAGACTTTTATAGAAATCATGTAGTGCCATTAAAAGATATCGATCCAAGTCGTACAGACTTAATTGGTGTAAAAACAATTCATTAATACTAAATAGCACTAAAAAAAGAACCTATCCATTAGATATCAAAGTGAACCGACCTCCTTAACGTTAAGATTTTTGGTCTAACATTAAGGGGGCGGTTCAGTAATATCTTTTGAGATAGGTTCTTTTAGCTATTAATTAGAAGAATACGTAACGGATGATAACGAGTACCGCTAATACGTACATAATCCAGTTAACTTCTTTTGCACGACCTGCAATAATTTTGAGTAGAGGGTATGCAATAAGACCTGCAGAGATACCGTTAGCGATGCTGTATGTGAATGGCATCAAAACGATAACGAGGAATGCAGGAAATCCTTCTGTCCAATCATCGAAGTCGATATTGCGGATAGCACCTAACATGAGGGCACCGACAATGATAAGAACAGGAGATGTGGCTGCATTTGGTACCAAGGATACCAATGGAGCCAAGAATAAGCAGATTAGGAATAATACGCCTGTTGTGACAGCTGTTAAGCCTGTACGGCCACCAGCACCTACACCTGCTGCACTTTCAACAAAAGCAGTAATCGTAGATGTACCGAGTAATGCTCCAGCACTAACGCCGATAGCGTCAACAGTCATCGCTTTACCAAGACCTGGGAATTTACCAGATTTTGGATCCGCAATTTTCGCCTCTGTAGCAGTACCGATTAACGTACCCATAGAGTCGAACAATTCTACGAAGGTGAAGGAGAAGATAATCGTAATCAAGCCCATGTGGATCGCACTAGGAATATCTAATTGAAGAAATGCGGCTTTTGAGAAGTCAGGCACTGCCAATACTGTGAAGTTCTCAGGCATTGTAGATAGTCCCGTTACATAGGACACAATTGTTGTTACCAACACACCAATCAAGAGTGAACCTTGAATCTTACGAGCCATCAATAGAGCGGTAAAGATGAGGCTGAATAGGGCTAACAATGTTTCGCCACTGTGCAAGTTACCTAGTGTTAACAATGCTTCAGATGCTGGAGGTACTAGATTGCCATGTGTTTGTATAACTTGGCCTAAGGTGTTAGGAGATAAACTGATGGAAATCGCCATCAAACCGGATAGTTTTAAACCGATAATGGAGATAAATAGCCCAATACCAACGGTAATAGCGACTTTCATAGAAGCCGGTATACCTACAACAATCATTTGTCGTATCGATGTCAGCGTTAAGACGAGGAATACGAGACCGGAAATGAACACCGCACCTAGTGCCGTTTGCCATGATACACCCATACCGAGAACTACGGTAAAGGAATAAAAGGCTAAGAGGCCAACCCCTGGAGCCAGTGCGATTGGATAGTTAACAAATAAACCCATAGCAATCGTTACGAGGCCACCACCTAAAGCTGTAGCGATGAGGACGGCATCCTTGTCCATGCCAGCAAGACTCAAGATGTTTGGCGCCAAAAATAGGATGTACGCCATCGTGATAAACGTGGTAATACCCGCTAAAATCTCGGTTTTAACGGAGGTACCTCGTTCATTGAGTTTAAATAGTTTATCTAACATTAGATAAATCCTCCCTGTATGAAATTATAAATCATATCAAATAAAAATATTTCGATATACCTATAGTGTATCATATTTCCCACCATTTTTTGTATGAATTTATGTTATACTATACATATATTGTGAATGACTTAGAGGTTAACTTATGAAAATATCTACAAAAGGGCGGTATGCCTTGCGAATCCTAGCGGATATTGCAGAACACGGGACGGAAAAAAATGTGCCTATCCGTGAAATCGCAGAACGCCAAGGGTTTTCAGATAAATACTTAGAAGGAATTGTATCTCGCTTGTCCTCTGCAGGCCTCGTTAAAAGTGGCCGTGGTAAATACGGTGGATATCGCTTGGTTAAAGATCCTGCTGAATATAATGTATATGAAATCTTATATGCTGCAGAGGACTCTATTGCTCTTGTGTCCTGTTTAGAGGATGATGTAGAGCCATGTCCTATGTTTAATGATTGTTTGACTGCTCCTCTATGGCAGTATTTACAAGATGAGTTTCGCCATGTAATGGAGCGCGTTTCCTTGCAAGATGTAATGGATCACAAGTTTCCAGTGGAATAATTGAGAGAGTCGCGTTTTATATGCGACTCTTCTTTATATAATTTTGTAAAAGCATATTTTTATACACTTTTATATGTGGAAAGAAGGCGAAAGATGAGTACAATCGCAGATGATACTCGTGGTGGCATGCGAAATGTATGGATTATTACGGCTGCCATGACTGTATTAGCTATATGTTACACCATGATTATTCCTTTTTTGCCTATATATCTCTTGGAATTAGGTGTCCCAAAAGCGGATGTAGCCCTTTGGTCGGGGCTTGTCTTTGGGATTACATTCCTCATTGCGGGCATTATGGCTCCAATTTGGGGAAAAATCGCCGATAATAAAGGGAAAAAACGGATGGCCTTGCGCGCTGGCTTTGGCATTGCTATCTGTTATGTATTAATTGGTTTAGTTACAGACCAATATCAACTACTCATGGGGCGGGCCCTCGTTGGATTTGCCAATGGGTTCTATCCCGCGGCAATGACTATGGTATCCCTCAGTGTCGATGAGAAACAGGTTGGTCGAGCTCTAGGTATCTTCCAGACAGGGCTTATCTTGGGGAATGTCATTGGTCCATTTTTAGGTGGTGCTGTTGAAAGTGTAGTAGGGATGCGTCCTGTATTCTATGTATCTGGTGTTGCTGTACTGATTGCGACATTGGCTGTATTGTTCTTTGTGAAAGAACCAAAATTACATGCTGTAGGCCCTGATGGAACAGCGCAAGCTACTCAACCTACTAAATCTACATCTTTACGTGAAGACTTTAAGGCCGTTCAACAACAACCTGTACTAGTACGGTTGCTTGGGATTTTCTTCTTTATGCAATGTGTCATCATGATGCTACAGCCTATTTTGGCCCTTTATGTGGGGGATATGCAAGGCACCATGGAAGGGGCCGCTATTATTTCAGGTACTATCCTAAGTATCGGCGGTTTAGCAGGCTCCTTAACGACTAATCTATGGGTTCGCCTTGGTGAACGTCGTGGTTATTTTAAGACCATTTCCTACTGTATGATGGGTAGTGGTATCGTTCTATTGCTGCAAAGCTTACCAGTGGGTATATGGTGGTTTGGTGTTTTACAGGTTCTAATTGGTTCATGCATTGTAGGGATTAATCCATCCTTGAGTGCAGCAGTAACCCTTAATACAGATCCAAGCTTTAGAGGTCGTATGTTTGGTATGACGACGACGGCTCAACAATTTGGTTCTATGGTAGGTCCTGTATTTGCTAGTATTGTATCGACCTATGTGGGCATATCCTACGTATTCAGTATTACTGGATTGTTATTGTTATATATGGGCTTTCAGTCTAGAAAATTATCTAAAAAACATGAATAGCACTATGATGAGTCATAGATAGTATTAAGGAAATCATTTGTTTCGTATGAGATGCAAAGGAGTTGTTATGATCCGTATCGGCCAAACTGTACTTGGAGAAAAGGGTACAAAGATATGCGTGCCTATTGTGGGCACAACGGTAAAAGAAATTCTAGATGCTACTGCGGTGGCATGCAATACACCCTGTGATGTGGTGGAGCTACGCATTGACTATTACGAACGAGCTCATTCCATTGATGCTATTATTGAACTATTGATGCTCATGAAACCTCAATTAAAAGGTCGTGGACTGCTGTTTACGTGGCGCACGAAGGGTGAGGGGGGCGAGAAATCTATCTCCTCACAAGATTACTTTACAATGTTAGAACGCCTTATCCCCACGGGCTTGATAGATGCTATTGATATTGAGTTATTCTTTGATCAAGATAGAATGGTCAAAACCATAGAATTCGCCAAGGTTCATGGTGTAACAATCGTCATGAGCAATCATGATTTTAATGGTACACCAAGTAGAGATGTTATTGTAAATCGACTCATTCAAATGAAAGGATTTTTAGCGGATGTGCCAAAGATAGCCGTTATGCCTCATACAACAGGTGATGTATTAACACTTCTTGAAGCGACGGCTGAGGTGAAATCCTTATATCCATCAGACCCAATCATTACGATGGCCATGGGGCCATTGGGGGCTATTACACGTGCTTCAGGAGCTTTGTTTGGCAATGCTATGACCTTTGCTTCAGCGGGCAAAGCATCGGCACCAGGTCAAATCGATGTACATGAACTAAAACGTATCTTAGATACTCTTGATGTAGATGGTGTATTTGATGAACAACAACATAAACGCATAAAAGTACATTAAAAAAGTCGGCGAGAGCCGACTTTTTGGCTCTATAATAAATGTTGGGGTGACACCACTACGGTGTCACTTCCAACATTATTTTTTTGCAAAAAAATAAGCATATAAGGCTCACATGCTTTACAATAAAAGTGTCAAAGTCCTAAAGAAAGGATGTGAGCTTATATGCCTACTACTTATTATACTGAATTTTTACATAATGTAAAACAAGAATATATTACAAATAGCTATGAATTAGACGGA
>NZ_ALKL01000002.1:0-68837 GCF_000286635.1 Veillonella sp. ACP1
GATAGCTTATAAATAGAGGCCACCTTTCATCCAGTCTCGATGCCGAGATTGGATCGTATGCGGTATTAGCAGTCGTTTCCAACTGTTGTCCCCCTCTGAAGGGCAGGTTGATTACGCGTTACTCACCCGTTCGCCACTAAGATTGATAGAAGCAAGCTTCCATCGCTCTTCGTTCGACTTGCATGTGTTAAGCACGCCGCCAGCGTTCGTCCTGAGCCAGGATCAAACTCTCCAAGATATCTTGAAGCTATTTGAATAGCTCATTATGTGTTGTCGTTACATTTAAGTAACTTTGAATTATGGTTGGTTTTGACTATGTCAAAACCCGCACTCTGGCATATGTTCAATCATATGATTGATTACCTATCATTGTTCAGTTTTCAAAGATCTGTACATTAGAAGTTTTAACGTTCTAACGACTTTTTAAAGTATATCAGTCATCTCATAAAACGTCAACCACTTTTTTAAGAAGTTTTGTTTTATTTTTGACTACTTGTGTTTCCACAATATACTTACCATCATAACCAAATTCTCTAAAATTAGAGATAGAAAACTCACAAACTTTCGTTTGTGAGTTTTATTTGGTGGCTCATCCGCGACTCGAACGCGGGACACCCTGATTAAAAGTCAGGTGCTCTACCAACTGAGCTAATGAACCATGTTGGCAGGGGTGGCTGGGATCGAACCAGCGCATAACGGAGTCAAAGTCCGTTGCCTTACCACTTGGCGACACCCCTACAATGATTACGATGTGTAGGTTATGGGGTGAGTAGTGGGGATCGAACCCACGCGTAACGGAGCCACAATCCGCCGTGTTAACCGCTTCACCATACCCACCACCTTGTAGGTATCGAAGACACTGTCTTCGTAACAAAGAGAATTATATCTGTTTTAGAAGTTTGTGTCAATAACTTTTTCTAATTTCATTTAACTTTCAGTTTTGAAATTAACAAGCTATATACTTCTAATATAAAACTCTTTCACATCCTAATAAAAAGGAAGTACCACCGTTAAAATGTTTCTTAACGAATGGTGCTTCCCTATTATACATATAAATTATTTATTTGGCAAATAGTTTTTTACAAAATTTGGTAATGCAAACGCAGCCTTTTGAATATCCTTGTTATAGTACTTAGTTTCAAAGTTTTGTTCACGATTTGGTTCCCATGTTAATGGGTCGTATTTTTTAGATCCAACCGTAAAGCAATGCATCCCGGCCGGATAGATTGGAATGTATGCGGTGTACAAACGAGCGATTGGGAAATGATTATTTACATAACCAAACACCTTCTCAACGAGCGGTTGATGAAGCATAGGAGATTCGGTTTGTTGTACAAATAAACCATCTGCTTTTAGAGCTTTCAACGTATTTTTATAAAACTCTTCCGTAAATAATCCTTCACCAGGACCAATTGGATCAGAGCAATCTACAATAATAACGTCATAATAATCTTCAGCCTCTGCCATAAAGCCAATACCGTCACCAATCTTTACTGTTAACTTAGGATTGTTTTCAATCATAGCCTTAGAAATAGTAGGTAGGTATTGTTTTGCCAATTCTACAACTTTACCATCAATCTCAACCATGGTAACTTCTTTAACGCAATCATGGCGTACGCATTCTCTAGCTACACCGCCATCACCGCCACCGATAATCAATACCCGTTCTGGATTTGGATGCAAAAACAATGGTACATGAGCAATCATTTCATGGTAGATAAACTCCTCCCGTTCAGACGTTTGGAATACACCATCTAATGCAAGCATCATGCCATATTCTTTAGACTTAAATACTTCAATTTTTTGAAATTCAGATTCACCAGAATAAAGTACCTCTTCTGCTTCAGCACTGAGACGTAAATGAGGCGTTTGCTCTTCTGTAATCCATTGACTCATAATAACCTCCTATATAGGTAGAGCGATAGCTTTCACCATCGCTCTCATAATACTAATATTATTTCTTAGTTATATAACAGAATCCACCGCCAAGGATGGTATCTTTCAACCAATGAACTAGTGAAAAATCACGGATTTCCCCTTCATCAAAAATACCGCAACGAATATCATCACCATCCATGAACATCTTATAAATAGGCACCCAATGCCATGTATAGAGCGCAGGTTCTTTACCTTTATGACGATTTAAGAACGCTACAGGAACATCCTGTGATAATGCATCGTGAATAAACTGCGCCGCCGCCTCTACTTCTACGCGGGATGCAGAAAAGGGCGACACATTAAGCATGTGTACCTCATAAGGCAAATTCTTATCATCAAACAAACGACTAAGGCCGCGTTCCATCCATTGCGTTTTATAAACGCCACCACCAAATCTTGGTTTTACATAGTTCCACACAACATTCATACGTTCTAATGCTAATGTATGATTCGCCGTAGTAGACACATCTAATAGGCCATCTCGAAATTCAGAATAACTCAATACCTGTGTAGCTGATGTAGGGCCACAACCAGACAAACGTTGCCATTCATCATCAAACCATTCTTGATCATAGCCGTGTGATATAGTCCCATTTACATCGATATCAAGCCACTCCGGATGTTTAACAGATACATCATTCATGAGATTAACCTTCGATTACTTCCACTGTTTCCATGATATCGCCTTGATGGATACCATCAACTACATCCATGCCTTCGATTACTTTACCAAACACAGTATGTACACCATCTAAATGAGGTTGTGGTTCGTATACGATAAAGAATTGGCTACCGCCAGTATTAGGACCACGGTGAGCCATAGACAACGCACCGCGTTCGTGTTTATGAGGATTGCCAATCAATTCGTCTTTAATTGTGTAACCAGGACCGCCTGTACCATTGCCATTAGGGCAACCACCTTGCGCTACGAATCCAGGAATTACACGATGGAATGTCAATCCATTATAGAAACCTTTATTAATAAGGTCGATAAAGTTTTGTACTGTGCCAGGTGCTTCTTTGTCAAATAATTCAATTACAATGTCTCCACCTTTTGCCATATGGATTTTTGCTTGTTTCATTGTTCAGGTACCTCCAAAATTGTACGCAACACATGTGCTGCTAATATAAAACCTGCCACTGGTGGCACAAAACTACATGTTCCTGGGCTCGTTGCTTCGCCGCGGAACTGTGGTTTTGTCGGTTTTTCTGTAGAAAATAAAACTAATTGTTTTTTTATACCCCGTTTCTTAAGTTCCCGGCGCATAACGCGTGCCAACGGGCATGTATGAGACTTATTGACATCTGCAATCATAAGTTTCTCTGGGTAAAAGCGATTACCGCCACCCATACAGGAAATAACGGGGATGCTTTCACGTTGACAAACCTCGATAATATTGAGTTTTGCCGTTACCATATCAATGGCATCGATCACATAATCAACGTTCAAGCTTTGAATAAATCCAGGATATTTCTCCTCAGTATACATAATGTCGTGAGTTTCTATCACTACATCAGGATTAATGGAAAGAGCTCGCGCCTTTGCAACCTCAACCTTACGTTCTCCAATGGTATCGTGTGTCGTAATCATTTGACGATTCAAATTGCTAGGTGCAATGGAATCACCATCAATAATAACGATGCGCCCTACACCAGCACGTACTAGAGCCTCGAGAGCCCCACCGCCGACACCACCAACACCAAAGAGCGCAATAGATGTATCCTTTAATGTTTGGATTTTATCAGGACCAACCAACCACTCCAAACGAGTTAACATATATTCCATTAATATTTACCCGCCGGAATGATTTCTGTCCAATATCCATCAGGATCAGCGATAAAATAAATACCCATGTCGGCATTTTCATAGGCTACAACACCCATCTCTTTATGTTTTTTTAGAGCTGCTTCGTAGTCATCTACATAAAATGCCAAGTGGAATTCATTATCCCCTAAATTATAAGGGCGATCCCAATCGCGCAACCATGTAAGTTCTAATTCATGTGCCGTATATGGACTTTTTAAATATACAAGGGTAAAAGCACCGCTTGGGTCTTCCAAGCGACGAGATTCCTCAAGTAATAAAGCCTCTTTATAGAAGGCTAAACTCTTATCAAGATCCTTAACATTTATATTATTATGAGCAAATGAAAACTTCATAGGACCTCCTTATGTAAATACAGTATGTTTTTGTAGGAATTATCCTCTTTTAATAGTATCACATTTTGTAAATGTATAGCTAGTTAATCACAAATTTTGCCGTACTGCCATCATCACCACGTGTGACCTCTAAATGAGCAGGTATACGAGTTTTCAATTCCGGTACATGAGAAATCATACCGATGAGGCGCCCCGATGATTGTAGTTGTACCAATGTTTCCATAGCGAGCTCCAATGTATCAGGGTCAAGTGTACCAAACCCTTCATCAATGAACATCGTATCCATATGAATACCACCGGCATAACTTTGAATTACGTCGGCAAGACCTAAGGCAAGTGCCATAGAAGCCAAGAATGTTTCTCCCCCAGACAAGGTATTCGCAGGTCTAGATTGTCCTGTGAAAGCATCCATTACGGCCAAATCAAGGCCTTGCTTCCCACGGCCGCCACCGGTATAGTCTGAACGCTCCAAAGAGTAACGGCTACGGCTCATCTTTTGAAGACGTAAATTGGCTGCATAAACAACCTCATCTAAAATGGCCCCCAATACATAACGCTCAAAGGTGACATTTTTAAAACCTTGTTCCCCCCCATTAGCAAGATCATTCAATCGACTTAAGAAGGCTACCTTCTCTCGGGCCTCACCCATAGCCGATTCAATTTCCTCTAGTGAAGCAAGTGTAGTTTCTATATGCTGTGTTTCTTTATCCCAAGCCGCTAAATGGCCCACCAATGTATCACGACGTTCTACCGATGCATCATATACTTCATCCGAAACAGTATCGCTAGGTTTAACCACAGTCTCCGTAGTCTTTAGTGCCGCATCATATACAGCTTGTGCTGTACTAAAGGCCTCTTCCAAGTCATATAACTTAGATTTAAAATCCTCTAACGCATTAAAGTCACTCAATGCTTCTACAAAATCAATTTCACTTAACGATATAGATTGCAATGACTGTATATATTCCCCATGGAGCGAATCTAGATTCTTTTGTTCTTCTTTTACTTGAGCAGATAAGATTTCTAGTCGACCTCGTTTAGCACTTAGCTGCCCTCGAGCCTCCTCTAATTGTTTTGTGGTCACTGTTAACTGCGCATCATACTCTTTAATTTCTGATGCTAAGAATGTCACTTGTTTACGCCACAACTCTATATCCGTAGTAGGCAACGACTCTGATAAGGAATCTATTTTTGCTTGTACAGAACTGATACTAATCTCTAGTTCATGCAATGCTTTAAGCAACTCATTATGTGCAAGTTCTGATTTAGCCAACGTATCCTTAGCGGTGCTTAACCTACGCTCCGCATCAGAAATAGTCTTACCTAGCTGTTCAGATTCACCACGTAACGTTTTGAATCGTTCCATTTGAGATAACAGAACTTGTTGAAGCGATGCAAAGTTTTCCTTAGAAAAACCATCTATAGAGGACTGAAGAATCGAAACTTGTGCGTCCATATGGTTAGATAATTCATGCATCCGCCCCACTAACGCATCCCTTTGACCAACTTCATTCGCTTGTTGTTGTAACGCTTTATCACGAATACCTCGAGCAGCTTCAACCTCATCCTTAGTAGGATATAATTCTGGCTTAGTTGCTAAATGAGGATGTTCTGTAGATCCACATACTGGGCAAGGCTCATCTTCTTTCACGAAAGGAACCAGTTCATACGCGCGCCCTTCTTGCATTAAATGCTCTAGCCGCTCTAAATGTACCTTCGCCTCTTTCACTGTTTTATCAAGAGCTGCTAAGGTCTCATCCTTAATGTCGATTTCTTTTTGAACCTGACTAATTTCTTCTACCAACTCAGAATATCTGTGCACATGATTAAGCTGTTCTTGAATAACAGGAACCTGCTCCAGTAGTGTACTATTCTCTTGAAAGCGTTTACGTAAACCCTCAACATCTACTTCTATCTGTTTGATGAGCTGGCGTTGTATCTCTAGGTCCGCTTCACTTTTTTTACTATCCAATTGTTTTACATTACCACGTAGTGTAGACATCTTTTTTTTCAACAATCCTAACTCATCAAACTTTTCAGACTGTTGTTGGAGTTGAGCCAAAGTAGTCCTCTTAGATTGTATCGTCTCAGCTTGAGATGCTAACGCTTCATGAACCTCTATACAGTTAGTCTCATGTTGAGTAGCAGTGTCCACACTTTTTTCTGCATCGGACAGTGCCCGTTCTAATGTTGTTAAACTAGACTGTTTATCAATATATTGTTGATACAATGCATGAACTGGAGATAAGGAATTGAGGAATTGAACCTTTTCACTCAATTGTGTGCGTTCAGGTTCTTTAGCTTTCACCAAATCTAATCGAGATGTAGCCTGTGCTAGAGATTGTTGCGCTTGATTATATAGGGCCCATTCCTTACGCAAGGCATTAAATTGTTCTACCTCATTAACCGCCCTATCTCGTTCTACTACAAGTACATCACGATGTGGTACTCGATTAGATAATAGTTCACGTACATGTTCGACAGTTAGCACTGGAGTCTCTTCATCGTGAGGAATAGACTGTATCAACGCCGTTTGTTTCATCAAATTTTCTTCAATGCCAGCTTTTTCGTCATCATAAGCTGATTTAAGAGCCTCTTGTAGTTTTCGATATATCTCTGTTCTAAAGAGCGTATGTAGTAATTCCTCCCGTTCATTTGTAGAGGCGACAAGGAGTTTTCTGAATTCCCCTTGTGGCAATAGAACCACTTGTAAAAATTGATCCTTCCGAAAACCTATGATTCGTTGAATCGTATCGCGAATGTCAGCCGCAGAGGTGGCAATAACCTTCCACTCACCAGCTTTCATTTCATAGACAGTGGCACTAGCGTTCTGTTCGCGCATACCTGTGCCGCGTTTTTTGGCTACCATCTGTTTTGGTAATCTTTCAACACGGTATTGAGCATCTCCGATAGCAAAGGAAAAATCTACACGCGTCATCCGCTCAGGTTCCGCAAAATCGCTGCGGATAGCATCGGTTTTCCGCACTTCTCCACTTGGTTCGCCATACAAAGCATATACCATGGCGTCTAATATAGATGTTTTACCTGCCCCCGTGGGACCAGAGATAAGAAACATGGTATGGTCTTGGAGTGCACTAAAGTCCAAGGTAACCGAATCTCGATACGGACCAAAGGCTTCTATTGTTAGTGATATAGGCTTCATCTAGTCCTCCTTGATAATTCGGTCCCACACAGAGTCGATATAGGACTGTTCCGCCTCTGTTAACGGCTCTTTCCACACGGTTTCAGCAAACTGATTAAATAATTCACGCTCGTTTAACTCTTTAAATACGGCATCCCCCATATCTACCACAGGTGTTGCTATGCGCCCTGCCAATTCAATGGTCATACATCGGTGATAGACCTGACGCAACTTCGCCATGCCATCCATGATAGGCATCGTATCTAGGAGGCGTGCCTGCACGTAATCATCCTTATGTTTCGTTTGGAGGGCTGTATTATTTAAAAGGTCCTCAAAATAACCTTCCAAGATGACTACATCCCGCTTCGCCTCTACAGGGATTGTACTAATATCTACCTTCCCGTTTGTATCCATATCAATAATAGTAAAAGATTTCTTCTGCTCATGTTCATCAAAGGAATACTTCAATGGCGATCCGCTATAGCGAATATGGTCTGCCCCCATCCGTTGCGGTCCATGTAAATGTCCAAGAGCTGTATAGTGAAAGTTTTTAAAAACGTGAGGGCTCACCTGTTCACTACCACCTACAGACAATGTTCGTTCCGAACCACCTACTTCGCCACCCATTACAAAGGCGTGACTAATGGCAATGCTACGCATCCGTTTTGGCACTTGTTTATATAGATAATCACTCCAAGCCTGATACATTTGGTCATAATTATGTAAATTAAGTGCGACCGCTTCTTGATCCTTATCATCTACATAGGAAAATAAAGTATCATCAGTCATATCCGTATCAACTGGTTTTGATTCACTGGAGTTCAGTCCCAAAGCGTCACCTATGCGACGAGGTTCGCTAAACGGCATAGGACAAATGGCCACCCTACCATCAGCGCCTTCAAATTCAAAGGGTTGTAATGCATGATGAGGGGAGCCCCAAATATGAATGCCCGATTCACTTAGCATAGACCGTCCCACTTCAAGGCGTTCCGCTCCATCGTGGTTTCCACTCACTACAAATAGAGGAACCTTATAATCCATAGCGAGACGAGTAATGATAGAGTCCCATAATTCAATAGCTTCAATGGGGGGTACCGCCCGATCAAATACATCCCCTGCCAGCAAGATGCCATCGATTTTTTCTTCTTTCAAAATAGTAAAGAACTGATGCTCCAACACATAAGCTTGGTCATCTGTTAAATACTGACCATAAAAAATACGACCTAAATGCCAATCCGCAGTATGTAAAAAACGCATTTCATCCCCCTTTCCAGTTCTCCCTATACCTTATATATTTAGTTTATACCAATTATTATATAACTCAATTTATTTTGCTTGATTATTGATTATCTACGATAGAGCGCAACATAGCAATTTCTTTTGCATAGCCATCTAATTCATTTGGCGTTTCTAAATAGAACGGCAAGCTCGTCAGTTTAGGATGTGTCACAATGCGGGCAATTGCATCGATACCGATATGACCTTCCCCAATTTTTTCATGACGGTCTTTATGTGCCCCCATAGGATTTTTTGAATCATTCAAGTGAATCGCTTTCAAACGGTCGAGCCCAACAATACGATCGAACTCGTCGATGACACCATCTAAATTATTAACGATGTCATAACCACCTTCGTGAATATGGCAAGTATCTACACAAACACCCATGTACTCTTTTAATTTTACACCGTCAATAATACGAGCAATTTCTTCAAAACGAGATCCGATTTCCGTGCCCTTACCAGCCATAACCTCTAAAAGAACCGTTGTTTTCATGCCTGGGAATAAGATTTCATTCAAGCACTCTACGATGTATTCGATGCCTTGGTCAACACCTTGCTTTACATGACTGCCGGGATGAAAGTTATACATCTGGCCTGGTAAATATTCCATGCGTTCTAAGTCTTCTGTCATGGCTTGTTTTGCAAAAGCGCGCAAATCTTCCTTAGCTGCACATGGATTATACGTGTAAGGCGCGTGAGCTAACAAGGTACCAAAGTTATGTTCTTTCATATACGCACTAAGGCTATTCATATCCTCCACATCGAGAGCACGCATGCTACCACCCCTAGGATTGCGCGTAAAGTATTGAAATGTATTGCCCCCAATCTTAGTGGCTTCCTTTCCCATATGTAAATACCCTTTTGATATTGATAAATGTGAACCTATAATAAACATTAAATTTCCTTTCCACTCTATTTTTACTCAAAAACCCCCTGCATGAGTATACGCAGGGGGCGTCTGTTAGTGACTTTCTTTTTTTGCACATTCTGGGCATACGCCTTCGAATGTAATTTGCTGTCCTGTAATTTGATAAGCACTAGCTTTTCCAGCAATATCAGCAATAGCATGTAGATCGACATTCATCATATCTTCTACCTTGTTACAACGAACACAGCGAATATGTGCATGAGCTGTTGTATCCCAATCATAATGTGCGCGTTCATCGCCCACTTCCAATACCTTAACAAGGCCAATTTTTTCAAAAATCTCCATTGTTTTGTATACGGTTGCTAAACTCATGCTTGGATGTGTAGGACGCAAGCTATGATAAATCATCTCTGCTGTTGGGTGATTGTGATGACCACGCAAAGCATCATAAATTGCAATTCGTTGAGGGGTTACCTTAAACCCTTCGCTTCGCAAAATTTGTGCGATATCCATAATAATCTACCTTTCTCCACTTGGAAACATATCGGTACTCTATGGTCCATTTTCAAACAATAATTATTATTTATTGTACCATTCTAGTAGATTTTAAGCAATAAAAAACGTGGATTTATACAATCCACGTTTCTCATAACTCATATTTACTATTAATCTGTATTAAACCAAAGTCACACTGTAATTAGTCTTTAAAATATGGTTTAAATCCTTCACCTTGATGACGTGGTTTACGATCGGCTCTAGGACGGTCGCTACGACGATCATCACGACGACGGCTATCACGGCGGTCACCTTTGCGATCATCACGACTACGGCGCGGACGGTCATCACGACGACGATCACCATCGCGGCGGCGGTCCCCATCTCTACGACGGTCTCCATCACGGCGACGACGATCACCACGACCACCTTCACGGCGACGACGCACGCGTAAAGGTTTTTCTTCTGTAATATTTACAGGTGTTGTATCTGGTTCTTTCGTTAACAATTTAAGTGCTGCCGCAATCAATGTAACGGAATCAGTATCATTCAACAACTCTTCTGCATTCACCTTAAATGGTGCCAACTCTTCTGTATTGCCAGCCATTTCAATTAAGCTTTCAACAGCCAGGCGTTGTTGACCTTCTAGAACTTCGCCCAAAGATGGAGCACGACGTTTTGCAATTTTACGTTTTGTTAAACGTTCAATAGCATGAAGGTGTTCAATTTCACGAGGGATAACAAATGTATAGGCTTCGCCTGCCTTACCTGCACGACCTGTACGACCTACACGGTGCGTATAGCTTTCAGGATCTTGTGGCAAATCATAGTTATATACATGAGATACGCCGGAAATATCAAGGCCACGAGCAGCCACATCAGTAGCTACAAGAATGTCAATTGTACCTTCTCGGAATTGACGAATTACACTATCACGTTTTTGTTGTGATAAATCACCATGGATACCTTCCGCCATATAGCCACGTTTTTTAAGAGCTTCTGTTACTTCATCAACACGACGTTTCGTACGTGTAAAGATGATAGCCAACTCTGGCGCTTGTAAGTCGAACAAACGGCACAACACGTCAAATTTTTGACGGTCTTGTACCTCGATATAGTATTGTTCGATAAGATCCATCGTTACTTGCGTAGGTTTCATACGAATCAACGTTGGCTCTGTAAGGTATGTTTCTGCTAACTCGCGAATCGCCTTAGGCATTGTTGCAGAGAATAGCAATGTTTGGTGATCTTCTGGGATAGCCCCTAAAATTTTGTTGATGTCATCTACAAAGCCCATGTTTAACATTTCATCAGCTTCGTCAAGAACGACAATCTTAACGTCTTCAAATTTAATAGAACCGCGGTCCATATGGTCCATCAATCGGCCTGGTGTGGCAACAATGATTTGCGGATTCTTTTTCAATGCACGGAATTGACGGTTAATATCTTGGCCACCATAGATAGGTAATGCCGTAATATCCGTATACTGAGCCATTTTATTAAGCTCTTCTGCTACTTGAATAGCTAATTCGCGTGTAGGGGACAAAATCACTACTTGAACGTGACGATTACTGCCGTCTACGCGTTCCAATACAGGTAGGCCAAAGGCCGCTGTCTTACCAGTACCTGTTTGAGCTTGACCGATCATATCTTTACCGCTCATGGCAACTGGGATAGCTTCCTGTTGAATTGGCGTAGGCTCTTCAAAGCCCATATCGTTTAACGCACGTAGAACAGGTTCGCTAATCATTAATTGTTCAAATTTTTCTAACATCTAAATGTGTTTCCTCCTATCGCGCACGAATTATGCGCGTTAGAATAGTATATCATATTTCGAGGGTGAAAGCTATTACATCAAACTATTTTCTAATACATATATCCGCTATACTAATCAACTATATGAGTAAACATATAATTTAGGTATAATATAATTAATATAATATACCCCAAAATTCCGCCAATAATAAAGCAATGCCTTTTAAGATATTACAATTTTACTGAACATTCAAGAGCATTATAAAAGGAACATACAATGAAACCACTTACTCTTAAACGATTTGTATTATTACCATTAGTTATATTCTCTCTCATAATGACAACAGGTTGTCATCTTCTCTCCCATTACAGTGAGGATGAGGTACACCAATATATAAATAAGAACTATCCTAATCTGACCTACCACCTAGAGTCACGAAGGGGCAATACATGGCAAATCACCTTTGACAAATATCCACAAATGCCCATTGAAATATCTGAAGTCTTGCACACCTCGGCACCTGTTGTGCCACAAGTTGAGCGAATACTGATAACCAATATCCCGTTAATAACTGCATTCCCATTAATGAAAAACTATCTAACAACAGAAGAATTATCCTATGCTACATACGATACATCTACTTTGTATATTGAAATGCCTATCCCCTATTCAGCCATAGAAAACCATGATGTAACAAATTTCTACAATCGAATGGATCAATTCTGCAAAGAATATGCTGCAACATATCCAGATTTCAAAGAAAAAATATATATTAGAGTCATCATAAAACCGTCTGATGGTTCTGATGCACCGGAAGAGTACAGAAAAATATTCCGCTTATCCCAATATTAATAAAGAAATTATGTTAAGTATAATACTATTGTAATGAATACGCCTTTATAATCGAAGGAGATCCATTGAAATGAAAATACAGCATAAAGCCTTTACAACTATGGTGTTTCTCGCTATACTACTCACCACATCTGGATGCCACCTATTCACACACTATTCTACTGAGGAAGTAAAAGAATATATATCTCAAAACTACCCTCATATGCCTTACACCATAGAAGAACACATTAACCACACCTGGACCGCAACCTTCGACGCCTATCCAAATCTACCTATTTTAATACAGGAAGAAAACGTAAATTACGATGGTGGCGGCATCCCTATTACAGATAAATTCATTTATACAAATATTCCTTTGGTAACCATATACCCTTTATTTCAAAAATATCTCACCGATGAAGAATTAAACTATGTATCTTATAGAAGATACCTTTTCGGAGAAGATGCTTGGAGTTTCAGCCTCACTATTCCATATGATGAGGTCCACAATCATGATATTCAAAACCTCTTTCTTCGCATCAATCAACTTTGTGAGGAATGTAAAAATATGTATCCTCAGTTCAACACAACAATGAATATTCGTGTAGAAGTAAAATCAGCTGATGGTTCACCTACCCTGCCAGAATATTTAAAAATATTTAACGTCAACAAAACTAAATAGTGCTTTAAAAGGATTTTCATAAAACGATTGCTTCTCTTTCATTTAATATACATATACCTGATTATAATAATCAGTATATATATTCATTTTAATTTAGAGAGAGAGAAAATTATGAACGTAATCAATTGGACACATCTATTAACACTCACCTTATCCCCTGAAAAAGGTAGCAATGAACTCAAAAACACGGGCACCCTTAGTGAAGCCCTACCAATGGGTATTATTACGTATCTGGCAATGGCAATATTAACCTATATCTTAGCTTGCATTACAACAAGCATTGTAGGCTATAAATTCTTTACCATTTTTTCATTCACTACCTTATTGGGTCTTATATTTAAAGGACTTTTGAAAGCTATCATCCCTGCTCTACTAGCAAGCTATATCTTTAATTTTTACTGTCAGCGTACATATCCTACAGTAAACGTAAACTTACCAGATACAATTAAACAATTCATGTATGGTGTAAGTGTATATGCTCTACTTGTGTTAGTTCAAAATATCGTGCTCATGCCGTTCATGATAGGCATCTATACTGCCACATTCCCATATGGTCTAGTAAGAACAGTTATATTCATCTTAAATGTTTTAGTTTATGGGTGGACCGCATTTGCTTTATTAAAACTATGTATTGCAGAATACAATATGTCTGTACGCGATACAGCAATAACCTTAGTAGTTAGTATCGTTCCACTCATCGTAATCAACTACATCATAAAAAATGTCTTCTAATGCTATGGAAACAAAATTATAATGAATAACTCGAAAGGGGCTGTAACAGAATGCGGTTTTCCGCATTCTAGTTGCAGCCCCTTTATAATATAAGAAACACAAAAAATTGGGGTTATAGGACAAAATGTATTGATAAAAAACACAAACCTTGATTTTACTGCCCCCAATAAGGTTATAACTTCTTGTGAATGATACTCTAAGACTGTACTAAAATGATGATATAAAAAAGTATAATTTTGATTTCATCACTGACAATATAATTAAGGTGGTAATCATATGTAATACACATATGATATTAACCGTGTATTTACTATAACATCATTATTGGAATAACAATAAAACACCTATGATTAATAAGTTTTATAATCTTATATAGGCTTTAGTTTTGAAGATGCACCCCATATTGTATTACGAGCTGAAAGACATGTATAAATAAGGATGTAATATAATCCTTATCTATGTTAGAGTAATTAATAGTTAAATATGTCTAAATACACAATAGAGGCATGTTTATCCATTTCTAATAAACACACCTCTATTCGATTAGATAAATAACTATTAATATAACTCAGCCAAGAAAATAATAGCAAATACCCACAATACAACGCCATATGTCATATTTGTTTTTACTTTATCAAGACTTACCTTTCCATTCTGTAACAATTTTCCCGTCATACTATAAGGGATCATCGGCCCTGGAACCAATACTGTAATGTAAAACTCTAGGCTTTGAGCTGTATATTCTACACCATTTAATAGATACTTAACATCATATCCATAAATAACTATAAAATTAGGAAGTTCTTTAATAATTCTAGGCTTAACTGACAAAATCTCTACGGAAATACCTTTTCGACGACACCAGAAACGATATGTAATAAAATATGTCCCCCAAATCATAAGAACGATTGCCACTCAAAACTGCCATGGATTAACAAACATTATTTCTCATCCCTTCTAAAGTTGATTTTGATATCCTACGCATTTAACCACGGTTCGATTGACAGATATAAGTGTACCAGCTTCAACACCAATAACATGTAAAGTATAACCACCTACAGCAGCACTCAGCCATTGTTCTAGCGAAGAGTCATAATCTGCTATTTACTTAATCTTTTCTATGAGCAGTTCATTGGTCATTGTAGCTTTATCACCAGAACCATTAAATATCTTTGCAATTAAATGTCCTCCTTGAGCTTCACCTATCATCAATTCTTATAATCCTCCTAAAGAAATCATATCCACCATTTATATAATCACCTATTGATAATTCCTTATCTTTAAAGTATGGCGAAACCGGAAAATAACCCCAAACAACACCTAATCCCCCACATATATTACGGCCACCATCTCCACCTTTATAGGAAAATCCCTCATCATCATATACGATTTCTCTGCAGTATGGATCATCATCGATAATCAATCCAAAAAAGTTTTCCTTTTCTAATGTATACTCTCCATCATTATCCATCCATTCCATATGTTTTAAATTCATAGAGAAATCTATATTATTCCCCCAAGGAAAAATAGTTCTACACCCCTTGCCAGATAAATACTCCCATTCTCTTTGTGTAGGAAGAGAGTATCCATTATCTTTTATGTTTTGTAACAGTTTCTTAAATGTGGTGACTTCATAATATTTGCCACACCAATTGCTATCATCTGTTTTATATAAGCAAACTGTGTTGTGAACCATAACTTCAGAAAGGCCTTTTATCTCCGCTTTTTTAATCATATTTTGCCACTCTTTATTTTGTATAAGTTCCTCATCGGAAATAGGTATCCAACAGGTTTCACTATACGTTTTTTGTACTAAAAGCGGATGTATTATAAATTCACCCTCTTGAGTAAAATTATGCGTAAGATACTTTTCTATGTTGGATATTATTGCCTCATCTGCCAGTGCTTCGCTAATCTTAGTTAAAATATCCTCTTCACTATAAATTTCATCTTCATAACCATCTAAAAATACGTAGGCAAGATCCATTAAGCTTTCTTTATCAAAAATATCTTGCAACTTTTTATTGTCAAAATTAAGACCGAGTCTAACGGTATCCCCAGGAACAAATACAAAATCTATGCCATCATATGAACGATATATTGCCGTATAGGTGGATTTACCAAATGCATCAAATTCATCAAAACATAGTAACTCTAAATTATATATTTTTCCGATTTGACTTAATAATTCTTCCTTATCCTTAATAGATAATAAATCATATTGGGGATTATACAGTTTTTTGAAAGGAATATGATTCATTGTCTCTCCAGTTTCTTCTATAGTACACTCTTATATGACCTTAATTATAACATATGGTATACATCCATATATAAAAGACTGTCCTCAAGCTATGCCAAAAAGGCACCTCCTTCGAGGTGCCTTCTTATCAAATATAAGTAAAAGGAGAAGCTATTAAATTATTAATCTAAATCATAGAAACCAGATGGTTTATCGCTCAAATTTACAATGATATTTTTCATTTGAGTGTAGTGTTCCAAGATAACTTTGTGAGTTTCACGGCCGATACCAGATTGTTTGTAACCACCGAATGGTGCGCCTGCTGGGATGGAGTTATATGTATTAACCCACATACGACCTGTTTCGATAGCTCGAGCTACACGGATAGCACGGTTAAGGTTTTGAGTAAATACGCCACCACCAAGACCGTATAGACTATCATTGGCTTGTTCGATTACTTCGTCTTCGCTATGGAATTTAATCACTACTGCCACCGGACCAAAGATTTCTTCACGAGCTACGCGCATATCATTTGTAGCATCTACGATAAGTGTCGGTCTTACAAAGCAACCTTTGCCAAATTCGCCATCTGTAATACGTTCACCACCAGCTACAACGCGAGCGCCTTCTTCCTTAGCAAGTTCTACATAGCTAAGTACTTTCTTAACTTGTGCTTCGTAAATCAAGGAACCTAGTTGTGTAGATTCATCCCAAGGCAATCCAACTTTTACCTTATCAAATAATGCGGAAAGTTCAGCTACAAATTTATCATAAATTGTATCTTGTACGAAGATACGGGAACCAGCGCAGCACACTTGACCTTGATTGAATAGAATACCGAGCATTGCCCCATCAAGAGCTTGTTTCCAGTTCGCATCGTCAAAGAAGATATTCGCCGATTTACCACCTAATTCCAATGTAGCAGGAATCAAGCGTTCAGATGCCGCTTTATATACATCTAGGCCTACTTCTGTAGAGCCTGTGAAAGCAAGTTTGCTGAAGCCTGGATGATCAAGGATATATTGGCCAGATTTAGAACCTTTACCCGTTACAATGTTTACAACACCTGGAGGTAAGATGTCTTGCAAAATGCTACCTAGTTCTAAGAGACTAAGAGATGTATGACTAGATGGTTTGATAACAACTGTACAACCTGCTGCAAGAGCTGGTGCCAGTTTCCAAGCAGCCATTAGGAACGGGAAGTTCCAAGGTACTACTTGACCTACTACGCCGATTGGTTCACGAATAATAAGGCTCAATGTATTTTCATCAAATACTTGTGCCGAACCTTCTTCTGCGCGAAGCACGCCAGCAAAGTAACGGAAATGATCTGCACCATACGGTATATCTACATTTAATGTTTCACGGATAGGTTTACCATTGTCGTAGGTTTCTACTTGCGCCAAATGTTCTTTATGCGCATCGATCGCATCAGCAATCTTTAATAAATAATCGGCCCGATCGACTTGGGACACATTTTTCCATGTTTTAAAAGCCTCAGTTGCAGCGGCTACAGCGCGATCAACATCATCCTTTGTCGCCTCTGCACAAATAGCAAGTTGCTCGCCATTGGCAGGGTTATATACATTAAATTCAGCACCATCAGATGCAGGTACCCATTCATTATTGATTAATAGGCCATATCTTTCGTTAATATGTAAACTCATAGTACTTCCTCCTTTAATGGATAATGACTATTAATTATCTTCTATGGGTTCATCATACACCTAATATCTAAATACTTCAATCTGTTTTATTGTTTTCGATATAGCGATTTTATTACATTCTCAATAGCCTTATTCTATACCAAAATCGATAGGTATATAACTTTTTTCGATAAGTGTAGTTGTAAAAAAGGAGTCCTCTATTACCTAAAGGACTCCTTTTAATCATGTTCAATTTTGACATGTATAATTTTTTACGAATTCCCCTAATAAAATTAGGCCTTTTTCTTGTCTTTATTTCTCAATGACTTGACGGATAATCCGATACGATTTCGCTTTACATCTACAGAGATAATCTCGGCTTCAATAATATCGCCTACAGCAAGTACATCAGAAGGATGTTGTTTCGCCGTACATAGTTCGCTACGATGTAATAAACCATTCGTTTTTAAACCAAAATCAATAAAGGCACCAAAGTCCACCACATTGTGAACAGTTCCTTTTACAACGGTGCCGACCTTGATATCTTCAAGACTAACCACATGCTTACGTGTAAGCGGTGCTGGTAGATCCTCACGAGGGTCACGACCCGGCTTAGCGAGAGCAGCGATAATATCTCGTACCGTTGGAATGCCTGCATCAAGCTTATGAGCCATCTTATCTACATCAACCAATGGCAATTTCACTTGTAATGCTTCTAATTGGGATTTATCTTGCAAATCCTTCAATGTAAAGCCAAGCTCGCCAATGATGCGTTCCGCCAATTCATAAGACTCAGGGTGAACAGATGTATTATCCAACGGATTGTTAGCCCCGTTTAATCGTAAGAAGCCCGCACATTGCGTAAACGCTGCAGGACCTAAACGAGGTACCTTTAACAATTGTTTACGGCTCGTAAAGCCACCATTATCTTGGCGGAAGGCCACAATATTCTTGGCTACAGTACTAGAAATACCTGCAATATGTTGCAAAATAGCTGGTGATGCGGTGTTAAGCTCTACCCCAACATGGTTAACTACGGATTCAACAACTTGATCCAATGTATGAGACAATTGCTTTTGGTTAACATCATGTTGGTATTGACCAACGCCGATAGATTTAGGGTCAATTTTGACGGATTCTGCTAACGGATCTTGTACACGACGAGCAATAGATACGGCGCCACGAATCGTTACATCTAAATCTGGCAATTCATCAATAGCCAATTTTGATGCGGAATACACAGATGCACCCGCTTCATTAGTAATGATGTAATGGCAATCTAGCTTTTCTTCTTCAATCATCTTAGACGCAAATTGTTCCGTTTCATACGAAGCAGTACCATTACCGATGGACAATAAGGTAACCTTAAATTTACGGATTTTTTCAGCTAGCTTCTTTTGTGCTTCTTGTTTTAGCTTTTCACTATTCGTTAAATAGTAAGCACCATAATCAAGTACATTGCCTTGTGCATCGATAATAGCCATCTTACAACCTGTACGATAGCCCGGATCAAGGCCCATAATGACATGACCTGCCAATGGTGGTTGTAATAAGAGATTTTTAAGATTTACACCAAACACCTTAATCGCTTGTTCATCTGCAGATTCGGTTAATTCATTGCGAATATCCCGTTCAAGGGCAGGGAACATCAAGCGTTTGTACGCATCTGCGACGGCGCTAGCTTTCACATCGCTAAAAATGGATTGTTCACTTTTAGTGATGCCACGCACCATGTATTGAATATAGGATTCATCGGGTACGGTTAACGCTAATTTAAGGGCCCCTAATTTTTCGCCTCGATTAACCGCTAAGATACGATGGGACGGCATCTGACGAACTGGTTCAGCATACTCATTATATTGAAGGAATTGGTCCTTGTGCTCGTTATCTTCTACGAGCTCCGCCTGGATAAAACCTTCCTTCCACATACGCTTGCGAAGGGTAGCACGGAAATCAGCACTATCACTGACGATTTCTGCAACGATGTCCGATGCACCTTGAATGGCATCTTCTGGCGTAGGCACCTCTTCAGAAACATATTCCTTTGCGATATCTAGAGGATTGCCTGATGTGACCGTATCGTTCAAAATCATATCCGCTAATGGTTCAAGTCCGCGTTCACGGGCAATCATGGCCCGTGTCCGTTTCTTAGGTCGATATGGTAAATACAAATCCTCTAATTCTTGTAATTTTACGGCTTTCATCAAGGATGCCATCAATTCATCGGTCATCTTTTCTTGGTCCGTAATGGCATTAATGATTTCTTGACGCCGTGCTTCTAAATTGCGCAAATATTTAATGCGTTCTTCGATAGTTCGCAGTTGTTCATCTTGTAATTCACCTGTTACTTCTTTTCTGTAACGAGCGATGAATGGCACCGTGTTACCTTCGTCTAAGAGCGTAACTGCTGATTCTACTTGACCAGGCTTAACACCCAATTCCTTTGCAATAATGGCAAACATTGATTCCATTAGTTATGTCCTTTTCTTTCATATGTTACAAATCGATGAGGATATGTATTTTTATCATCTACCGTCCCCTCTACAACGGAGGTAATTGTGAAAGCTGACGCATCAAATTCAGGGAAATGAGCATCCCCTTCAAATTCATGGTCAACCTCCGTAATATGCATTACATCTACATACGGTAAAAAGGCTTCGTAGATTTGTGCGCCCCCGATAACATAGGCTACATCTATCTCTTTAGCAGCCTTTACAACAGCCTCGGGTGAAGAAAATACACGTACCCCTTCCGGTGCATTAAAGCCTTTATTTTTTGTAATCACCCAATGTTCCCGATTAGGTAATAAAAAGGGCAAGCTTTCAAAGGTCTTACGCCCCATAATAATAACGTGGCCTGTCGTTTTTTCCTTGAAAAATTTCAAATCATTGGGCAAATGCCAAATCAGAGAATTATCTTTGCCGATAACGCGATGATGCGCCACCGCTACGATAAGTGCTAACATAGTATCCCCCTATACGGCTACGGTCATAGCCAATTTACCTAAATGTTCATACCCTTCTAACACGATATCATCCGGTGAGAATTCATAAAAATCGGTGATATCTGAATTTACACGAATTTTGGGCGCACGCAACGCTTGATCTCGACGAGATAATTGCTCGCGCAATGCATCCACATGATTTTCGTAAATATGTGCATTATTAATAACATGGGTAAACTTACCAGGCTTCAAGCCAGTCACTTGGGCAATCATACATAAGAGGGCTGCATATTGAGCCGTATTAAATGGAACCCCAAGCCCCATATCGCCACTGCGTTGGATGAGCATGCAGTTTAAATAGCCATTACCTACATCCCACAATGTTTCATACGCACAAGGTTGCAAAGCCATATCAGGCAAATCCTCAATATTCCATAAGGTAACAATCATGCGGCGACTGTCTGGATCTTCTTTTATGGTTTTGATGAGATTATCTAATTGTTTATATTTAGCAATTTGATAACCATAGGCCTTACCAATAGTCCCATCTTCGCGCATCCATTCATCCCATACATGGACATTCATATCTTGTAATTTACGCACATCATTGGACTGCATTTGCCAAATCCATAACAATTCTTTCACAGCTGTTTTGAAAGCCACAAATTTTGTAGTTAAAATCGGAAATTCCTCTTGTAAATCAAACTGCATGATTTGTTGTGGCAATTTATATGTGGCTATGCCTGTTCTATTTTGACCATATATACCATGATCTAATATATTTTCAATAATATTGAGATATTGTGTATCTGCTAAGCTCATAGTTCCCCCTAATTATATTTGAAATCACTCAATATAGCGTTATAGAAACGCCAATTTGTTACCCCTTATATTGTGAAATGGCCTCTAAAAATGAAAGTCCATATTTCTTTAATTTTGCTTCCCCTACGCCCTTTATATTGCCAAATTCACCTAATGTTTTAGGCCGTATATTGGCTAAATCGATAAGCACCGTGTCAGGGAATATAATATACGGCGGCACACTAAGTTGCGATGCCAGTTGTTTGCGATGTTGACGTAAATGTTCAAATAGCCCACCAGAACCAGAACGGGGTACTTCGGAGCGAGAGATAGAGGCTGATTTTTTCGTTTTACGAGATGGCACGATGACCTCTTGCCTAATTTCTTCTACCTCTTTATGCCCTGCTAGTACCTCTTCTGCACCGGCGGTGACGGATAAGACCGGATATTTCCCCATAGAACTCCGCAAGTATCCAGAGGCCACAAATTGTTGTATGAGGCCCTTAATCTCCTTATCTCCTACATCCGATAAATACCCAAATACGGATAATGCATCAAGACCTGCTCGCGTAATGCGGTCAGTCCGTTCTCCGCGCACGATGGAGGAAATCATAGAGGCACCATACCGCTCCTCGGTGGCGATAATGGCACGGAATATGGCCTTTGCCTCTTTCGTGACATTAACACGTTCCCCTTTTGTATTACAGGAACTACAGTTACTGCATTCGAGCCACGGAACGATGTCACCAAAATAGGCGAGCATATATTTTCTTAGGCAAGTACTACAGAAACAGTAATCAATCATGGACTGCAGTTTTCTAAGTTCTACCTGCTCACGTTGTGGTTCTAAATGACCTTGTTCAATCAAATACTTATGAACGCGCACATCTTGCCCACTATAGAGCAGAATACATTCTGCCGGTGCGCCGTCGCGTCCAGCACGGCCCGCCTCTTGATAGTAGGACTCCATATTACGCGGCATTTGGTAATGCAACACATACCGCACATTGCTCTTGTCAATACCCATGCCAAATGCGTTGGTAGCTACCATAACTTGTAATTGGTCGAAGGCGTATTTATTTTGCATATCTTTGCGCATCTCATCGGATAATCCGGCATGGTAATATCCAGTTTGGATTCCGGCCCGTGTCAAATTATCGTAGACTCGTTCTACATCCTTGCGCGTAGAGCAATAGATGATACCATTTTCATGACTATGACGCCGCACATAATCGACTACATAATCCATGCGCTTTGGTGTGCGCACGACGGAAAACGATAAATTCGGCCTATCAAATCCCGTAACATACACATTCGCATGATCGAGACCTAATAATGTTTTAATATCATTTTCTACTGCCTTCGTAGCCGTCGCTGTGAAAGCCCCCACTACGGGACGCTTAGGCAAACTAGCTAACCAATCACCTATCAATCGATAGGATGGTCTAAAATCATGACCCCACTGTGAAATACAGTGCGCTTCATCAACAATGACTTGAGAGATAGGCATAGAGCGTAACACATTGCAGAAAAAATTAGAACCTAATCGCTCTGGTGCAATATATAATAATTTAATATTCCCACTACGTACATCGTACATGGTCTTATTAAATTCTGTTTGCGTTAATGTACTATTGATTAAGGCAGCCGGTATATTTTGATCCACCAAGCCATCAACCTGGTCTTTCATCAAAGATATTAAGGGCGAGAATACGACGGTAAGCCCCGATTTACAAAGAGCTGGAATTTGAAAGCATATCGATTTACCTGCCCCAGTAGGCATGATGGCCACTACATCCTCGTTCTTTAACAAAGACTCTACAGGAGCCTCCTGAGCGGACCGAAAGGATGTATACCCAAAGTAGGTTTGCAGTAGTTGTAACGCTCTATCACGAGAATTAATAGCCTCCATCGGTATACCTCCTTTCCTATGTGTACAAAATTAACAATGTTATATGCCATATCAAAATGAAATATCGTGTCTATTTATTGTATCATTTTTTGAGGTATTTTTTGAATTATTTTCATATAATACTGTTTAGTAATTTTAACAATATCATCAATATTTACTAATAAATTATATGATTTACATATCCTATAGAATGGCAATTTATGATACAATAATTAGTATATATTTTAACGTGGTGAACAACCCTAAGGAGGTTTTATATAGGCATGACACACAACAACATAATGATCATAATCGCCTTTGCCTTGTATTTAGGACTGATGATGTACATCGGGGTCTACTATTATCGCAAATCGAACAGTATTGGTGACTATATATTGGGAGGTAGACAGCTAGGACCGTGGATTACGGCACTCAGTGCCGAAGCCTCCGACATGAGCGGTTGGATGCTTATGGGGGTACCGGGTCTGGCCTATACTACGGGTATTTCCGGTGTATGGATTGCCGTAGGACTTACCTTGGGCACCTGGGCCAACTGGCGATTCGTATCCCGTAGATTGCGTAACCATACGGAGGTAGCTAGCGACAGCTTAACATTGCCGGATTATTTAAAAAATCGGTTCCATGATCAATCCCATTCGGTAGCTGTTATTTCCGCATTGTTTATATTAATCTTCTTCCTCATCTACACATCCTCTGGATTTGTGGCAGGAGGCAAATTATTCAATACTATCTTCGGTTTAGACTATACGGTATCTCTATTTATTACGGCGGGCATTGTAGTATTTTATACCTTCCTCGGAGGTTTCCTCGCCGTATCTTGGACGGACTGTATTCAAGGGGCGTTGATGTTCTTCGCCATCTTGGCTGTACCTATTACGGCAGCCATGTACTTAGGTGGTCCTATTGATACGATGCAACTCATCCAAAGTGAATTTCCTCAAGGATTAAACCTCTGGGGTGATACGAGTGATATGTTTGCTCTTGTCATCGGCATCATCTCTTCCCTTGGTTGGGGGCTTGGCTACTTCGGTCAGCCACATATCCTAGTTCGCTTCATGGCGATTTCCGATGCAAAGGAACTAAAAAAATCCACAAATATTGCTATGGTTTGGGTTATCCTTTCCTTATTAGCAGCTATTTTCGTAGGCCTCATCGGTCATGTATATATGTTACCAGAAAAATTAGTTGGTACAGATGCAGAGACGATATTCCTCGTTATGACGGAACGTTTATTTACGCCATTTATGGCTGGCCTTATCTGGTCTGCTGTGCTTGCAGCTATCATGAGTACTGCATCCGCTCAACTATTAGTAACAGCCTCTGCTATTGCTAATGATTTTTACGCTAATATCATTCACAAAACAGCAACCGACAAAGAACTCGTGCTTGTAAGCCGTATTGTTGTATTGTTGGTAGCGGCTATATCCATTTTCTTAGCATTAAATCCAGATAGCCTCATCCTTACGATGGTTGCTTACGCATGGGCTGGCTTTGGTGCCTCTTTTGGTCCTGCTATCATCTTCTCCCTATTCTGGAAACGCATGACGCGCCGTGGTTGTATTGCGGGTATCGTCGTAGGTGGTCTTACAGTTCTAATTTGGAAACAATTTGCCTTCTTTGGACTTTATGAAATCGTACCAGGATTTATCTTCTCATCTATTGCGATTTATATTGTCAGCATTTTTGATAAATTACCACCACGTCCAGTATTAAAAGATTATAAAGAAGCAGAAAAATTGCATATTCTCTAAAAACGCATAAAAGGAGCTATTGATTTCTCAATAGCTCCTTTTTCGTAATAAAGGGCTGTTATACTTACAGCCCTTCTTCTTATACATATTGTGATAATCCATCACGAATAGCTTCACGCACATCGAACACTAATGATGCTGGCGATAATACTTTCACACTTTGCATATATTGTAGTGCCCAATATTTGAAAGCCTCCCGATTAACATGAACACGACACTCCACCTTTTGAGGCGTCTCGTTTAAAAATGTTACATTTCCATCAAACCAATCGAGAATTTGGTTAACGATACTGCGTTTTGCTTCAAACACTACCGTTACTGATTCACCACCAAACATATAGATATGTTCCTTCATGTATCTATCTACATCAAAGGTATTTTGATTGTGATAGCCTTGGATTTCCCGCAATGGCTTACGGCGAATATCCAATAACTTAATGTTGCCAATTCGATCTACACGTAGTGTAGACATATCATCATGGTTATCGTGGTTACCTACCAAGTAGTAGAGTCCTCGACTAGATACTAATTGGTAGGGGTTAAAAATATAATTTCGCTCATTACCTGCATAATCAAGATTAGGATATAATTTATTATCTGTACTAGGCTGATAATAGACTAACGAAATTTTTCTCCCTTCCGTCACCGCTTTTTCAATGAGATCAATATTTAGGAATAGATCCTGACTTCTCACAAGAGAATCAGGTGTACTCTTAATTTGTTTTCCATGGGATTTAAAATAACGACCTCCCAAGGCAGATACCTTATCAATCAAGTCTTTACGCTGATTTACACTAATATGACGTGATGCTAATAGACCATCGATTAACAAATGTAACTCAGCCTCTTCAAAGGGATGAATCATATAAAAATTGGTACGACGAATCGAACCATCTGTACCTAGTGCAGATTCTTCACATTCAATATTAAAATTACCAGATTCATATAAATCATTTAGATGACGCCCTAAGGTTTTACGATCTACCGTCAATTCATATTTCTTTGCTAAGATGCTACGAATTTCCTCTTGAGATAATGTATGATTTGCATCTGTTTCATCTCGTAGGATTTCTAGTATATATACTAGTACTGCCTTTTTAGATGCCATGGAAAAACTCCTTTTACAATATACTTATACTAACTAACAACAAAATATGGCCTACTATGACCATATTTTTACATGTACACAAAATCACTCATACAAAGTATATCATAAAAGTCATGTTTACTTCATGTGTTTTTCATGCATTTCTTCATCTTTCCTATATCTTTTATGCAACTTAACATAACAAAATGTAATATTTATAAAATAAAAAGAAAATATTGAACATAAAAATAAAGGCTAATTCTATATATCGAGAATTAGCCTTTATCTATCCCCCATCGCACATTATTATCATATGCTACACAGGAAATACCTTTATTTAATTTTATTTTCTAAATAGCCTAATGTTTCCATGCGTTTCGTCAATTCAGCATAGAACGCTTCAGCCATAGCTGTTTGATTTTTTGCCTGACCAGCTTGTGCGCCGCCAAAGATATTCTTTTTAATCGCATTAACAATAGTAGATTTTGCCTTTGGTTTATTAAGGATTTCCATAAACATCAAATCTTCATCGGACAGATTTTCCACGGCTTCATTTTCAGAGGTAGCCCCATACATGATGTCTGTACCAGATTCAACTAAAGCTTTCACAAACTTTGTAAATCTAGCAGGTACAAAGGATTGTCCCTCCATATAGTAAGCTTTAGAATGTAGGTGTTTCAAGAAACGTAGACCACCGCGTACAATATGTTCTGCCATAGCTACATATAACGCATTAACAGCGGCTTCTAAGCTTGCATCATCGCCCTTAGCAGCATCATTAGCAGCTTTTACAATGGCTAAAGCCTCGATCATATTAAACTGACCGCCATCCTTAATAATGGACTGGAATGTATCGCGCACGATATCGTTTTCAAACATAGACAATGCTTCTTCATTGAAGAGAATTGTATAGGTAAAGCTGTTAATAATGGTTCGCATAGGTACAGAATTTACAAGTTCAGGATTTCCCATGTCGTAGGTTACAGATTCTGCATGCTTAGCCTTACATATAATAGATTTTCTAAAGGTCGTATCTAGCATAAAATCTAAATATTGCTCTTGAGCTACATGGTCATTAAGTGCGAGTTTATCTAGTGTATCCGCAATATCAGCATCAAAGCTACGTACCATAGATAAAGTTAAATCAGCATCGCATAGATATGCCAAATTATGCGCTCCTAAATGGTCATTAAATTGATAGAAATATACAGGATCATTGTTTGGCTCTAAATGATCGTGACCAACATAGTATTCATCTTTTTGCATAACAGAACGAAGAGCACCTAAGAATTTACTATTTCGTTCCTTTAGATTGTCATATTTTAAAATTTGACTACCTACGATACTACCAATCGTTTTGCCATGCAGTACCTTTTCCTTGTGATTAAACTGAGCTTTATCACGGTTGCTGAACATCATTAACTGACGTACTTCTTCCATCGTATGCCAACCAGGATATGTGTTATACGACACATAGGCGATGCCATCCTCTGCTAAATGTTCATCGATAAGGCGCAACAATGCATCTTTAACACCGTCATCAACCCAAGAATACACACCATGGGCGATAATGTAATCAAAGGTACCAATTTCACTACCAATAGATGCAATATCAGATTGAACTAAGGAAACATTTGTTAGCCCTGCATTCGCAATCACTTCGTTGCCCTTTTCAACTTGTTCTTGTGAAAGCTCAATACCTACGAATGTTGCATCAGGATTAAATAATGCTTGGGAGATAATATTGCCACCATAGGTTGCTCCCAATTCTAATACTCTTGCAGTTTTAGGGTTAGGTGCTGAAATACCCACGAGAGCCGCATAGGCTTCAAGAGTAGCTGGTGTGGTATATGGGAATGGCATAGATTTATAGCCTAATTCACTATAAATGGTTTGTTGTACGTCATTTGTATTCGTAGTCATAATATCCTCTATCATTAAAAACATATATTGTATAAACAATACATGAATAATACACATATATACTATCTATTATACCAAAATCATGTGTACTATACACCTATTCATAAGGATGATAGATGCAAAAGAGGCATCCTCAATGAGGATGCCTCTTGTATATGCAGTTTAGAGAAATTAATTATTTAATGTCTTCGAAACCTTTTTGTAAGCGAACATAGCTTAAGCGACGTTCTTTAGCGTCTTCTTCACATTTAGCGAATAATTCTTCTGCAGCGTCAGGAGCAGCTTTCGCCAAGGAAGCATAACGAACTTCACCTTTAAGGAAGTTTTGGAATTCGTCGTAGTTGCCTTCTTTGGAATCCAAGGAGAATGGGTTTTTACCTTCAGCTTTAAGTTGAGGGTTGTATCTGTAAAGATCCCAGTAACCACAAGCAACTGCTTTGCGTTGTTCTTCTTGAGCTTTACCCATACCAGCTTTGATACCATGGTTGATACATGGGCTGTAAGCGATAATCAAGGAAGGACCTGGATAAGCTTCAGCTTCTGTAACAGCTTTCATCAATTGGTTTTTATCTGCACCCATAGCTACTTGTGCTACGTATACATAACCATAAGACATAGCCATCATGCCAAGGTCTTTCTTCTTAGTACGTTTACCAGATGCTGCGAATTGAGCTACAGCAGCTTCATGAGTAGATTTGGAGGATTGACCACCAGTGTTGGAGTATACTTCAGTATCGAATACCCAGATGTTGATGTCTTCGCCAGAAGCTAATACATGATCAACACCGCCGAAACCGATATCGTATGCCCAACCGTCACCACCGAAGATCCAGTGAGAACGTTTGATTAAGAATTGTTTTTTATCAAGAATTTCTTTCAATTCTGGAGTTGTAGCACCTTCAGCTTCGATTGCTGCTACCAAACGTGCGGAACGTTGACGAGTAGCTGCGCCAAGGTTAGCGAATTCAATCCATTGTTCCAATGCTTCTTTCAATTCGCCAGATGCTGTTTCAACAGCTTTCTTAGCTACTTCAAGCAATTGTTCACGGATTTTCTTAACGCCGATGTACATACCATAGCCGTATTCAGCATTATCTTCGAACAAGGAGTTTGCCCAGGAAGGACCTTGACCTTGTTGGTTAGTTGTGTATGGAGAAGCTGGCATGGAAGCACCCCAAATAGAGGAACAACCAGTAGCATTCGCAATCATCATACGATCGCCGAACAATTGAGTTAACAATTTAGCGTATGGAGTTTCACCACAACCCGCACAAGCACCGGAGAATTCGAACAATGGTTGTTCAAATTGGGAACCTTTAACAGTTTCCTTCTTCATAGGGTTTTCTTTTACAGGAAGGTTAACAGCGTAGTTCCAAGCTTCAGCTTGTTCGATTTCGGAATCGATAGAAGTCATTACGATAGCTTTGCCCTTAGGAGCTGGACAGATATCAACGCAGTTACCGCAACCCAAGCAATCTAATGGGGATACTGCGATACGGAATTGAAGGTCTTTAGCGCCCAATGCAGGGATTGTATCGAAATGTTCTGGAGCTGCAGCCACTTCTGCTTCAGTTGCCAAGATTGGACGAATTGTAGCATGTGGACATACGAAGGAACATTGGTTACATTGGATACAGTTTTCTGGCATCCATTTTGGAACGAACAATGCAGGACCGCGTTTTTCGAATTTAGCAGTACCAGCAGGTAATGTACCATCTTCGTAACCAGCGAATGTGGATACAGGAAGATCATAACCAGCTTGTGCATTGATTGGTTGTGCAATGTTTTGAACGAAAGATGGGCAGGATTCACAGCCTGGTTTAGCTTTGTGACCGCCTTCATCAACAGCGTTTTTCCAGTCAGCTGGAACGTCTACTTTTACAAGAGCACCAACGCCTTGGTCGATAGCAGCGTTGTTCATGTCAACGATGTTTTGACCTTTTTTACCATAGGAAGTAACTACGGATTCTTTCAAGTATTTGATAGCATCATCTACAGGGATGATTTCAGTCAATTTGAAGAATGCAGCTTGAGTTACCATGTTGATACGACCGCCTAAGCCGATTTCAGCAGCGATTTTCGCAGCATTGATGATGTAGAAGTTCAATTCTTTTTCTGCGATTTGACGACGTAATTTAGCAGGTAAATGTTCGTTCAATTCTTCAGGGGACCAAGTACAGTTCAATAAGAATGTACCGCCTTTTTTGATACCGCGAAGTAAGTCGTATTCATGTACGTAGGATTGACGGTGACATGCTACGAATTGAGGTTCAGTAATCAAGTAAGGTAAGTTGATTGGATTAGTACCAAAACGAAGGTGAGACATTGTTACGCCACCAGATTTTTTGGAGTCGTAATCGAAGTATGCTTGTGCATACAAGTCAGTGTGGTCACCGATGATTTTGATAGCGGATTTGTTTGCACCTACAGTACCGTCAGAACCGAAGCCCCAGAATTTACATTCAGTCAAACCAGGAGTTTCAACTTCTACGCCTTCAGCACGATCTAAGGACAAGAATGTAACATCATCATTGATACCCAATGTGAAGAATTTCTTACCATTTTCAGCATTCAAGTTATCGAATACAGCAACGATGTCTGCAGGGATAACGTCTTTGGAGCTCAAACCATAACGACCAGCGATAACTTTAATGTTACGACCACCGTCAACTACAGCAGCTTGAACGTCTAAGAACAATGGTTCAGCCAAAGCGCCTGGTTCTTTTGTACGGTCAAGAACAGCAATGCGTTCTACAGTTTGAGGAATAGCTTTCAACAAACGATCTGTTGCGAATGGACGGAACAAGTGAACGTTGATGAAACCAACTTTGCGACCCAATTTATTTAAGTAATTTACAGTGGATTCTACTACTTGTGCAGAGGAACCCATAGTAACGATTACGTCAGTTGCATCAGGAGCACCTACGTAGTTGAACAATTGGTAGTTAGTACCAGCCAATTTGTTGATTTCGTTCATGTAGTGTTCTACAACGTCAGGAACGTTCAAGTAGAATTTGTTGGATGCTTCACGATGTTGGAAGTAAACGTCAGGGTTTTCTGCAGTACCACGAGTTACAGGAGCATCTGGGTTCAAAGCGTTTTTACGGAATGCTTGAACTGCTTCCATATCTACTAATGGTTTTAATTCTTCATAGTCCCAGATTTGAATTTTTTGAATTTCATGGGATGTACGGAAACCGTCAAAGAAGTTGATGAACGGTACACGAGTTTTAATAGCTGTCAAGTGAGCTACTGCAGACAAGTCCATTACTTCTTGTACGGAGGATTCTGCAAGCATAGCACAGCCAGCTGCACGAGCAGCCATTACGTCTTGGTGGTCACCGAAGATAGCCAACGCATGTGCAGCTAATGCACGAGCAGCTACTTGGAATACGCCTGGAAGTAATTCGCCTGCTACTTTGTATAAGTTAGGAAGCATCAATAACAAACCTTGGGAAGATGTGAAAGTTGTTGTTAATGCACCAGCTTGCAAGGAACCGTGAACAGCAGCAGCAGCGCCTGCTTCAGATTGCATTTCTACAACTTGAACAGTGTTACCGAAGATGTTTTTACGACCAGATGCAGCCCATTCGTCAATGTGTTCTGGCATTGGAGAAGATGGAGTGATTGGGTAAATCGCAGCAACTTCTGTAAAACCATAAGAAACGTGAGCAGCCGCTTGGTTGCCGTCCATAGTTTTAAATTTACGACTCATGTGATTATTGCCTCCTTAAGCATTTAGCAAAAATAGAACACTTGCTTAATCTATCATTATGTTTAGGAATAACAACCATTACAAACTTGCGTACATGAAAAAATAATGCAATAATATATATGTTATATATATTTATGGCATTATGTAGTACAAACTATTTTGTAGTGGGCACAACCATAATTCCTAATATCATAACTTGATATAGCCCTATAGACTCATTATAACGTGGCGGGCTATATCAACGCAATACATACAGCGCTTGGCGCCTTGCCAATATCGCTATCCATGCTTTACTTAAAGTAATAGCTAATTGCGTTTTAGTAATAATTATTCTCATTTACCAAAATCAATTTTTAAATTAGGTTTGTAATATCTTTTATATATTAGGGGGTTAGTTATGGATTTCCACCATTTAAAATACTTCGTAGAAGTGGCTGATCAAAAGAGTTTTAGTAAAGCAGCAAGAAACTTACACATCTCACAATCCGCGATTAGCCGTACAATCAAAGCCTTAGAAGACGAACTTGGTGTTGTTCTCTTCATGCGTAATGCTAAATCCGTAGAACTCACTGATGGAGGTACCATCTTTTTAACACACGCGAAACGCGTAGTATTTATGTTTGAACATTTAAAAACAGATTTTGAAAACGAGTTTCGTTTGGAGCAAGGTTCCATCCGAATTGGTATTCCACCTATTACCGATGCACCAATCTTTGCGCAACTATTAGGTGAATTTAAAAAGGTATACCCACAAATCGATTTAGAATTATATGAACAAGGTTCTAAGAAGGTCGAAATTAGTGTACAAGAAGGTTTGATTGATATCGGTATCATCTGTACAAAGCCAAATCCTAAGGAATTTGAATCCTTCTATCTCACATCTGACCCATTATCCGTTATCGTTCCTAAAACTAGCCCACTTGCCAAGGAACCAGAAATTCGATTGGATATGCTTTCAGAAGAATCCTTTGTTCTTCACAAGGACGATTTCAATTTACATGATGAAATTATCAAAGCATGTAAGCACACAGGTTTCCAACCTCATATCGTATTCGAAACAAGCCAACGTGACCTCATGTTACAAACAGTAAGTGCCGATTTAGCCATCGCCCTATTACCATCTCGCCTCTGCCCTGAGGTTGGCGAGAACACAGAGGTTGGGTCCAAGGTTGTGGTACGACCTCTCGTTCCAGAAATCATCCATACCTTATATGTAATCTGGAAAAAAGGTCATTACCTCTCCCACGCTTCTCGCTTGTGGTTAGACTTTGTAAACTCCAAATTGCCATTACCTGGTCTACAATTGGAGGCTCATAAATAATGAACAAACCATCTGGGCTCGCAGCTAAATTGCGGGCCCTTTTGAAAGCTAAAGAAACGCCCATGTGGGCCGTTATTATAGTTCTCATCATCGTCATCATCATTCAGCAAGTTCAAATATCCGAACTACAATGGCGCGTCGACGAAGATCACGACGGTTCCACCATAGATAGTGTGGCCGGACGTCTATATATTTTAGAAGGCATGGCGAATAAACATAGTGATCAAATCGAAGAATTACAAAAATATATCCGGCAGTTACAAAATGATGGTGCTAGATATGATTGGGAACTAAAACAATTAGAATGGTTGCATCCAGAACTAAAGGTTATTTCTCCTGATGGAGATCCTAATCCGTTAAAATCCACAGATCTTAACCTAGACATGAACCCTGGTAATGTACCAGATGTAAAAAAATAAATAAAAGCCAGATACAATACATACTAAAAAGTATTTACATTGTATCTGGCTTTTTATTATATCTGCCTTAATCCGTTTGAACCACAGTAATAGCTTTTATCTTTTTATCAAGGGGAATGTGCTTATATAAACTGAAATTCTTATTATAGGATTTTTCCCATTCACTCACAACAGAGTAGTGCCTATGATGGAAATTACCTTTATCATCTATATAAAGAAAGAGATCTTTTTGAGCCATAACACCAAAGCCCATGGCATCCAAAGTGTACCCCTTATGAACACCATCATTTGTATTTAAATAATCTCGTAACTCTGCTTCACGAGATGTATCAACCCATCCTAATTCCAACACTCTACTAACTAACGTATCTTCAGCAGCCTTATAAGCTTTATTTGCAGCTATAAGTCCCTTATCTGGAAAACCTTGAACATCCTCTTGATATCCAAAGGCTGTCACAACTATAAGTTTTCCCGTTCCATACTGATTCTCATAAGAAATAATCGGATCTGCTACTGTAATAACTTTCTCTACAAAAGGATTCCATAATATTGAATCAATATAATGCTCTTGAGTTTTATACTCTACAATATATTTAGTCTCACCTACATCATTACCGGTCGGTTTTATTATAACAATCCCCTCATCATGAGTAAGGATACTAAAATCTACGTAATATGCTGATACATAATAACCGCCTAATATAGGTTTCAATTGACTCTGTAATTTATCTATCGTCTTATGTTGTTCTAAATCACCAATATATTTAGCGCGTTCTAAATTCTTAACAGCTGCCTCCCATGAATCATAAGGACCTGAAACTTTAACAATGTCACGGTTGTACACTGCAATTTTCTCAAAGGCAGCTCTACCTTCACCCGTCGGATCATGTAATGATATCGCACTTACAGATACACCTAGTGTAAAAGTTGTTAATACGCTTGCTAATAATAACGTTTTATACATAGTAGCCTCTCTTTTTACTGTAGATTACATTACTCTTATTATACATAAAATAATATATTTACTAAAAGAAAAAGAGCTATATATTTATTCAATATCCGTCATAGAAAAGAATAAAAAATATAACTCTTTTTAAATTTGTATTTAATTTTTAACTTAATCTTCCTTGTGTTCCATAGATTTAGGTAATGTCAAAATCAATAGACCTGCTAGGAACATACAAGCGCCCATTACATAGTAACCGTAAGTAAAGCTACCTGTATGTCCATTGATGAAGCCTAGCATATAAGGGCCAACCCAACCGCCCATATTACCGGATGAATTGATAAGGCCCATCGCACCTGCTGCAGCTGCGCCAGATAAGAATGTAGTTGGCATCGTCCACCATACGCCCATACCGCCATACACGCCTACAGCCGTTAAACAAATGAATAACAAGCTAATTTCAGGTGATGGACTATGTGGTGTGGCAATAAAACCTATGGTACCAACAAATAATGTGGTCGCCACATGCCAACGTTTTTCATTGCGTTTCTCTGAAGAATAGCCACAGAAAACTTGTACGAGCAATGCCGCACTCATCGGAATGGCAATAGACCAAGCTACAACACTTGGTGGCCATCCGGATAAGCTTTTAAGCACTTGTGGCATCCAGAAACTGAATCCCCAGAACCCAATAACCCACAAGAAATAAATTAATGCTAATCGCAATACTTTTGGATCTTTCAAGGCTTGCCAAATAGTGTATTTCTTTACGGATTGTTTTTCAGCTTCTTCCTTAGCAAGCTCTTCTTTGATATATTCTTTCTCTGCATCAGTTACCCAAGCGGCTTCTTCTGGTTTTTCTTTCATCCAGAATGCAAAAATGAAAGCAAAGATAACAGCTGGTAATGCTTCTACAATAAACAACGTACGCCATCCATGTAATCCAAAGAATGTCGTATCGAGCAATACGCCTGCTAATGGACCGCCGATAATGTTAGAGAATAATAGAGAGGTAAGCATTAAGGAAATTGCCTTTGCCCGTTCTCTCGGTAAAAACCAATTAGGTATCAATAAAGAATAGATAACCGGATATAATGACGCTTCACATAAACCTAACAAGAATCGATATAAGAAGAACTCCCACTCCGTAGTCATTGTCGTCATGAGGACACATACAATGCCCCAACTAAACATGATACGCGCTACCCAATGCATCGCATTAAATCTCGATGCTAACAGAGATGCAGGGACTTCAAATAAAACATAGCCAATAAAGAATATACCTGCGCCCATACCGAATATTTCTGGTGTTAACCATGGTAAATTTTCCTTCATGGTCAAGCCTGCATAGGCGATATTTACACGGTCTAAAAAGGCAATAATAGAAACAATAAATAATGGTAGGATGACATGCAACATACGCCGCCTTGTAAAATCCTTGAAATCGATGGCCCCACTTTGAGGCTCTGGTACAGATGATGAGTTCATATGAATCCTTTCTACTTACTATATGATACGTACCATAATATATTAAAAAAACAAATGTCCTCTGTCAATGATATTATATAGAATATAGGAATAACAAATTAGAATATGTAACATACAAAAAGCACCTTATATCTGTTATGTAAAATCTCCATAAAGATTTCTAACAGTATATAAGGTGCTTTCACATACACTATTCAGATATTAGCGTCTATTACCAAAGATACGCAACAAGGATAAGAACAAGTTAATGAAATCGAGATACAAGCTAAGTGCACCAGCAATTTCAATACGATCTAAAATCGTTTCATCTTCAGATAGTGCCAATTGAGTAACACTGTTTTTAATCATGTTCATATCAACAGCCGTAAAGATGGAAAATACCACGACCCCAAGGTAGCCAAGAATCAAGCTAATTGTACTATAACTAATGGAACTAAGATATGGAATCGAAAAATACGATGCTGCCATAAACACAAGACTTACGATAATCATACCAAATATAGCAGCCACTAAGTAAGGTGTTAATCCGGCTAAATTCTTCTTAGTCGTAAGACCTACAATAGAAAAGGCAACGAAGAATGCCAATGCCCCAATCAATGCTGGTACAGTAGCTTCCATGATGCCATATGCTAACGAAACAAGTGATAAGGTAACGCCATTCAATGCACTATAGATGAAGAACATCGCATATAGGGACATAACATTGGCCTTATACGTGCGCATGCTAAACAAAAATACCACGGCTACTTCTGCAATCAACAAGATATTAAAATTGCTAGCTGCAAAACGCGCCCAAGACGGATTCATTAGCGTCGCAACACCAATACCTAATGTAGTCAATAAGCCGACAACCATCCATAAGATGGAACCCTTTAACCGTTGAGATACAATACTTTCTACCAATGCTACATCATTAGCATTTGGCGTTTGTGTCATGTATGGATTCATAAGAACCTCCTTGCTATTTGTAGTTTATATAGTTTGTTATCTATCTTTATATTATACTAAAAATTCTTATTCAACGCCATAAAAACACATTGTATAAAACCAAATCATAAAGAAATTTGAGTCCTTCTACCTCACTAGTGACCCACTTTCTGTTATCGTTCCTTAAAAAGCACTTTATAGTATGAATATATCTCTATCACAAGATAAGAAAATACTATAAAGTGCTTTCATATTAATTAGTATTAACAGGATCATAATCAGCAGGCACTGGCGCAACGATACTCACAAAGACAATATCTTCCGTTCCAGTATTTTTTGCACCATGACATTCACCCTTTTTAGATACTATAACTTGCCCCTTTGTAAAAGGCACCTCTGTATCAGGTGTTGGATAAAATACACCCTTGCCTTGCAATATAACCCATATATCATCAGAGTGATGATGATAATGTTTTGGTAAGGTTTGACCAGGTTTAATAACCCAAACTGAACCACCTGTGGAATCAGTTTGATAAAATGGAGTCCTAACAGCTTTCTCCAAACTTTCGACTTTTACAAGCTCCATGTCAAAAACACGTTGATCACTCATAATGTTCACACCTTTCATCTATTAATAACTAACGAGTGCCCGATGCATATTCACCCATATTTACATCAAGCACTGCTCTCACCGGTTGAATTAGAGAATCCTCATAATGCAATGTCCATTGAACATTTGAATCCAATTCTCCATTCTCTAGGCCGCTAATAGTATCACCATCACCCACAGGATTGTCATTTTCTAAAATAAAATACAGCATATTATATGCATGAATAACTACATCATCAGGATTTATACCATGAAAGTGATACTGCACATCAGGCAAGATAAAGCTAAATATAACATACCATTCATTTATAGTATATCAAATGATTACTAGTACCACAATTATTATATAATCCATATTTCATAACAACTTAAAAGATATAACTGTTATAAATATAGCCCGATGATGGTATTCGAACCATGTTCAGCCGTAAGCTGGACGCGCAAGAATATCATCATCGGGCCCCCACAAACGTAATCCGTAGAATACCGCACCCGCTACAATCATGTAGGCGTACAACTACCGATATACTAGAGTTCGTGGTGCGGAACCGCGATAAACACTTGCTCTGTACCGCTGAAGGCGTCACCATCCCCTAGGTAAAAAATAAAACTAACGACAAAAGACCCTCTCCGTGGTCCGTAGAGGAACTTCAGGCATGTGTGAGTCCTAGGACCATGGAGAGGGTCTTTGTATTATTTAATCAGCAAGGGATGGTGATACCGCCAGCGGAACCATAACGGATTCTACCGCGCTCCACAACATCCACACCACCAACTCAATTATAGAGGTTTACGAACCACGTCGATGATAGAGCCATCGCGGTATTCTACGATTGCCACGATGTCTTCGTCTTTGTCAGACACAGGAATATCTTGTGGTTTACCAACTAAGTCGAATGCTAATTGTTGTAATTCTTCAATTGTATAGATAGGCAAGTTGCTATCTTTGAAGCGTTCAATCAAATCAGTGCGAGCTGGGTTGATTGCGATACCGTATTCAGTAACGAGTACGTCAACAGAGGAGCCTGGTGTAATCACAGTTGCTACTTTATCACGGATCATTGGCAAGCGGCCACGGATCAATGGGCAAGTAATAACCGTGCATTTAGCACCTGCTGCTGTATCGGAGTGACCGCCAGAAGCGCCCATCAATACACCGTTGGAGTCTGTCATTACGTTTACGTTGAAATCAAGGTCGATTTCAGTAGCACCAAGGAATACTACGTCTAAGTAGTTTGTAGTGCAGTCTGTCCATGGGTTAGCGTACATGGAAGCAGACATTTCGATATGTGCAGGGTTTTTATCCAAGGATGCAGCTGCAGTAGTATCGAATGTTTGAGTATCATAGATAGCTTTGATCAAACCTTCTTCAAGCATACCAGTCAAGATACCTGTAGCACCACCGATAGCAAAGCCACCAGCTTCACCGCGTTTGCGAAGTTTTTCAGCGATGAATTTAGCCACAGTCAATGGAGCACCACCAGCGCCCAATTGGAATACGAAACCTTCTTTAATGATACCCGCTTGGTCAAGGAATTCACCAGCTAGTTCAGCGATTTTAATTTGAATAGGGTTCTTAGTGAAGCCAATTGCACCGGATGCAATACCTTCTGGGTCGCCGATGCTTTCAACAGGAACAACATAATCTACATCTGTTTGAGGGATGGCATAGTTGTGTACATAGTCAACCAAGTTATCAGTGATGATAACAGTTGTATCTGCATAGTGAGAGTCAACCTTAGCATAGCCAAGTGCACCACATGCAGATTTACCCATACGACCAGTTGCATTGCCGCGAGGATCAGCTGTAGGAGCAGCCATAAAAGCTACATCGATATGAACTTCGCCAGATTCAATAGCACGAGCACGGCCACCATGAGGACGAATGACTACAGGGCGTTTTAATACGCCAGGGTTTTGTGTTAAGAATTTACCAAGACGATCGCGAAGACCAGATGTTTCGAGAGCTGTAACAGTACCGTCTTGAATCATTTCAACTAAGAAATCATGGCATGGAGATAAGGAAGAAGATGCGATTGTAATATCTTTAATGCCTTTCGCTTGAACGCGTTCCATAACCATTTTCATAACATAGTCGCCATTGCGCAAATGATGATGGAAGGACAATGTCATGCCATCTTTTACGCCAGCTTTTTCGATTGCTTCATCGATGGAAGCAAGAACTTTATTAGTACCAACACGGCTCATATGAACAGGTTTACCTGCGCGTTTAGCCTTAGGTTCAATTGCGAATTCACCTTGATATACTTCGCGACCTTCTAGTGCTGGGATATTTGTTGGGATATCGCGACCTACTTTATTTAACATCGTATTCTGCTCCTTCCTCTAATTCAACTTTAATGCCTGCTGCACGTGCTTTATCAACTACGCGTTGTGCACGAACTACGATAGGACCATCGATCATCTTACCATCTACGGAAATTACGCCTTTATTGTTGCGCAATGCATCAGCATAGCTGTTCAATACCTTAACGGAATGAGCGATTTCTTTTTCATCAGGAGTGAATACTTCGTGGATAATTTTGATTTGGCTTGGGTGGATGCAAGATTTGCCGTCATAACCCAACGCTTTAATGAATTCAACTTCTTCGCGGAAACCTTGAGGGTCTTTTACGTCAGAGAATACAGTATCGATTACGCGGATACCTGCTTCGCGTGCTGCATGAAGGATTGTTTGACGAGCGAACAACAATTCAACAGCTGGTTTATGTTTGCCTGTGCGAAGGTCAGCGCGGTAATCTTCTGCGCCAAGAGCGATAGCAACTACGCGAGGACCATGGCAGATTTCACGAACATTGTACAAGCCACGAACGGATTCAATAGCTACGATAATGTTGATTGTACCTTCTGTCCAGCCATTAGCTTTTTCCACTTCTTCAATTTTCTTCGCTACGATTTCAACTTCGGATACGTCTTCAGTTTTAGGTAAACGAATCATATCAGGTTTAGCTGGAACGATAACATCAAGATCGTCATAACCATAAGGAGTTTGTGTAGGATGGTTGATACGAACAACTGTTTCAGCGCGGAATTTACGGGATTTCAATGCTTCTGCAGTCAAAAGACGAGCTGTGTCTTTTTCTGTAATAGGCACGGAATCCTCGATATCGATCATGATGGAGTCAGAACCATGGATATCAGCACTGTTAATCATTTTTGGTGTATTACCAGGAACGAACATCATGGAACGGGATAAGCGTTTTTTAGCCGCTTCTGTAAGCGGATTAGTTTTTACTTCTGGAAATGTTTTATCGTTAGCCATTATGCTTTGCTCCCCCTTTCTAATGCGCCCAACACGCGTGCTTTAATTGTGTAATCCCAAGCGTTTTTATCTTGTACAGTTACTTTTACGCCATCAAAACCAGCCTCTTTAACTGTGTTCAAGATAACAGATTTAATTTGGTCGCCATATTGACGCATAACTTTGGAAGTCAATTCGATTTCGATGCCGCTAGCAATCGGTTCTACCGTAACTAATGCATCATTTTTTTCGTCGAAGCCTGCTTGCGCAGCTTTCACTAATTGTGCCATGTTACATCCTTTCCTTATAAAAGATTTATAAAACCCAAATCTGTACAGGCTCGTCGCGAGAGCCTTGTACAAATATTGAATACAACTAATTAAATTCTAACACTCCATTATAAAAGTTTCACTTACATGAAACCAACAATTTTCCACCAAGGAATACCGATTACGAAGTTCAATACTAAACATACAACGGCAGAGATGAGACCAACAGTCCACCAATCTTTTACATTGTTGTAACCAGCAGAGAAGATAATTGGACCAGGTGCTGCACCATAGTGAGTTACGGATCCACCATACGCATTTGTACCAATCAAAACGAAAGCTAGTAATGTAGGATCGATACCTGCATTAACACCTACAATCAAGAATACTGGAAGCATTGCGGAGATGTAAGCAGTACCAGATGCAAAGAAGTAACGAACTGCAACGGAGATAACAGCAATAAGGAGGAGCATCATAAATGGATCTAAACCAAAATTCATATGCACTTCTAAGTATTTTGCTAACCATTCAAAGAATTTCCCTTTTGTCAATGCAGAGGATAAACCCAAAATACCACCGAACCAGATTAATGTATTCCAAGCGGCTTTAGTTTTGAGCAAATCATCCCATGTTATGATACCAAATACAAATGTTGCAAGCATTGCTACGACAGCAACAGCAGTAGCATCAATTTTAATATCAAATGTTGGAAGAATCCATCCCACAATTGCAAGAAGTGCAATTACGATAAGGCCCTTTTCAGAACCTTTCATAGGTCCTAATTCAGCTAAACCGTCGGCAGCAATTTTCTTGTTATCGATTTCTTTTACAGATGGGCGTTCATACATATAACCAATAAGAGGAATGAACATTAACATGATGAGACCCGGAACAAACATAGCTAAAGCCCATTGCCCCCAGTTCAAAGATACGCCTGTTAATTTTGTTACAAAATCAAGAGCTAAATAGTTTGGTGCCATCGCTGTGGCGAACAAGAAGGATGTTACCTTAGTTGCAAAATAACCATTTTGCAAGAGATATGCACCTGCTTTTTTAGCAGTTTCACCTGGATGAGAACCAACGGCTTCTGCAATGGACAAGTTGATTGGGTATACGATACCTGCTGCACGAGCTGTATTAGACGGTGTTGCAGGGGATAAAATCAAATCAAGAAATGCAGTTACATAACCAAGACGAAGTGTAGTACTACCGAATGCGCGAACTAAATGATACGCAATACGGTGTCCAAGTCCAGTTTTACCAAACGCAACGGATAATGCAAAAGCTGCAAAGATTAACCATAATGCTGTATTGCTATAACCAACTAATACATCTTTTACATTGTTTAATAAAATAGAAGATGTGGCAACACCTAATAATACTGTAATAGGTACTGGAAATGGTTTTAATACCAAACCCACGATTGTTGCTAAATAAATACCAAATAAGTGCCATACTTGTGGTTTAAGGCCTTCTGGTGTGCCCCCGAACCACGCAATTGCGACGATGGCAGCCATAACGGCAACGCGCCATAATTTGTCTTTCATGTGTGTCTTTACCTTTCTTAACTAACTTAGGCATACATAAGATCATCTATTCCTTGGCAACATAATCGCTCGCGACATCAATTACATTGTTTAAGTTTACATTCATTATAGATGTTTAGTAGAATAATGAAAAATAGATTACCTTTATAGGGGTCATAAAAATTTTTATAACTGTCATTCATACTTTTTATGCATTTTACTCATAGATTTTTAGGTGTAAATGAAAAAAATGCATGCATACACCTCTAACAAGATGTATACATGCACTTACATGTTATGATTGATATTCTCTAAAAATACTATCGTCTACGACAGTGTGTTTTTTATAGTAATCTCGTACGTACTCGATAAATGTTTTGACAGCAATTAAATTGGCCGACTCTTTTGTGTATACCATATTGGTATCACGCGTAATATATGTTCCATCCTTGCTACGCAATGGGCTAACGTAAATATCTTTATCCTTACAAGATCCAAGCCCCATATAGGTTAAGATAGACCAGCCTAGCCCAGCCCGCACAAAGTGACGGCATGTACTCATAGAATTAACATCCATTGCCACAATGGGAGGTGCCTCAAAATGCTCAGCACACCATTTTTCAATGATATTAGCCACCGATGCATCGGTTTGGTATCGAATAAAAGGCACCTTCTCTAACGATTCTGGTGGCACCAGTTCTTTGTATACCAAACAATATGGTTCTTCCAATAGCAATTCTGAATTGCCGGATACCTCATAGCCACCGCGTGCAAACGCCACCATACAATCACCAGTATTAAACATCTTTACAACTTGATGGCTGAAAGCTGTCTTAACTTGAATATGTACATCTGGATACTGTTCGCGGAACGATTTCAACAAAGCTGGTAATTCATAATCTGCAAAATTAATAGATGATGCAATTTTTAAGGTACCTTGAATCTTACCAGTAGACGACGTCAATGCATGGTCTAAGGCCTCTCTATCATGCAGCATGCGTTTGCAATAGTCATAATAGATTTCACCTTGTGGCGTCAATGCAATACCTTCTGTGGTACGAAGCAACAAGGAGTACCCTACGCTATCCTCTAAATGACGCAGTCGATAGCTCAAAGCAGGTTGCGAAACAAATAACTTTTCAGCCGCTTTTGTTATATTACCTTCATCTACAACGGTTACAAAGGTACGCCATTCTTTATCATCCATAGTCGTACTCCTTTTTATGACCAACCTAATTACATTATATATTGCTTATCTAGCATTCGCAATGCCTGCAAAGACTTTGCCTCGTTCCCCATCAATGGTTACTTCTGCACCTTCAAGCAATACGTCATGAGCATCTTTAGCACCTAAGATGACAGGAATGCCATACGTAATGCCTGCAATAGCACTATCTGATGTGTACCCATCTTCAACGGCTACAATACCGCCTGCTCGTTTAGCAATATTCATCAATTCTGGTTCCATAGTCCCTACTACGAGGATATCGCCGGATTGGAAGCTTTCATAATCATTCTTATGATTAGCTGCAATAAATACGCGACCCGTAGCGGATTTACGTAGGATACCATTACCAGATAACAACACCTTGCCTGCAATATGAACGCGAATCATATTCGTAGTACCTGTAGAGCCAGATGGTACGCCAGCGGTAACGACAACTAAATCACCAGAGTTGATGGCATTTGCCCCAAGAGCACCGGTAATTGCTTGTTTTACCATTTCATCAGAATTAATATTTTCACGACCCTTGATAGCCTCAACACCCCAGCATAATTGCATGCGACGAATCGTTTCATCATGCGGTGTGATAGCAATAATTTTGCAATCTGGACGATGACGAGCCACACTAATCGCAGTATGACCAGATTCGGTACATGTCAAAATGGCTGCTGCCCCAAGATCACTTGCAACGCGCACACTGGCCAAACATACAGCCTCAGTGGTTGTCACATCATCGCTTTCCTGCGTTCTGCTCTTATGATCATAAATAGCAGACTGCTCCGTTACTTCTGCAATGCGTGTCATGGTCGTAACAGCTTCCACCGGATATGCGCCATTAGCAGTTTCACCAGACAACATAATCGCATCGGTGCCATCTAAGATGGCATTGGCCACGTCACTCGCTTCGGCACGCGTAGGACGAGGGTTTTGAATCATAGATTCCAACATTTGCGTAGCCGTAATAACAGGTTTGCCAAGATGATTACATTTTTCAATCATCATCTTTTGCAATACCGGTACTTCTTCGGCAGGAATTTCTACGCCCAAATCACCACGGGCAATCATAAGACCATCTGCTACATCGAGGATTTCATCGATATTATTAACCCCTTCTGCATTTTCAATTTTGGCGATAATCTTAATATCCTTTTGTTCAGATTCCAATATGCGACGAATAGCCACTACATCCTTAGCACGTTGCATAAAGGATGCGGCCACAAAGTCCACACCTTGTTGGCAACCAAAGCGCAAATCTAATTCATCTTGCTCGGATACAGGTGGCAAGCTAAGCGCTACGCCTGGCACGGCCACCCGTTTGCGATTGCCGATTTCACCACTGTTTTGAACAGTCGTAATAATCTTATTACCTTCAATAGCATCAATGGTTAATCTTACAAGGCCATCAGCTAAGAGAACAGTATCGCCAACGTGCACATCGCCTACTAAACCTTTATGGTTTACAGTACTAATCTCTGACGTGCCTTCTACATCATCCGTAGTCAATGTAAATTGTTGCCCCGCTTCGAGGAATACCTTGCCTTCTTTAAACAGTCCTAGACGAACCTCAGGGCCCTTTGTATCGAGCAATAATGCGATTGGTTTATTGACAATCATCGCCGCATCACGCACCATTTGCATGCGCTCCGCTTGCTCTTCATGCGAACCATGAGAGAAGTTAAAACGAGCCACATTCATGCCAGCGCGCATCATATCTTCTAAAATACCGAACTTATCCGTACCCGGACCTACGGTACATACGATTTTTGTACGTTTCATATATCCTCCTAAATGGGATGGTATTTAATATACTCTATTGCACCTCTACGGCACCTTCACCTAATACCGCTTCAATGCGTGCGATGATCTCATCTGTAGGTGCAAAGCATAATTGAGGTGATAAATTAATTCGTTTTCGTTGTTTGTGTAAATATAATGCTGTCGGGACTTGTCCTTCTGCTTGTGAAAGTATTTCCTTCAACGCATTGCTATTATCTGGCGTATCATAGGCACCTCGAATATGGATGGCGATTTGTCGTGCATTGTTGTAATTTACCTTTAATGGTGCAATGCGATCAGCAATAATCTGCACACCCTTTTCATCCGCATCAACACGGCCTCGCACCTTAACAACCATATCGACAGCCAAGAATTGTTGACTCTGTGCAAATACCTTCGGGAATGCTACCACTTGAGCGGAACCAGAGTAATCTTCGATGCGAAGAATACTCATGACATCGCCCCGTTTTGTAGGTCTATCCCCTCTTTCAGCAATGAGACCGCCAAAGGTAATCGTTTGACCATCAAAACGCTCTGGGTTTTCAAGGAGTTGCCCTAATTCAAAGAGGCCTTTCAGTTCCTTGTTATAGCCTTGCAATGGATGGCCCGTAATATAGAATCCGGTGTAGTCCTTTTCATCCTTCAATTTATCATCTTCCGATAAATCAGGTAGATTAGGTACTGGAATCATATCAACATCATCTGTACTTTCACCAAAGAGACTCATAGTCCCCATGGCAGCATCCTTTTGCTGCTTAGCCCCTACAGCCTGTGCACTTTCATACATATGCAATAACTGATTGCGGTTTTCCTCAAATCCGTCCATAGCACCACAGCGAATTAAGCTTTCCAGCAACCGTTTATTAACGACCTTGCTATCTACGCGACGACAAAAATCGGTAATACTCGTATAGAGACCATTGGCCTCACGTTCAGCGATGAGTCGATCGATAGCATTGTCCCCTACGTTCTTGATGCCCCCAAGGCCAAAGCGAATGGCATCACCTTGTACAGCAAAGCTACGCAAGGAATGGTTCACATCGGGACCGAGGACCTGCACATTATGTTTTTTACAGGCATTGATATAGTAGGTAAGCTTATCCATATTTTGCATAAAGCTTGTCATGGTAGCGGCCATAAATTCTGGGAAGTAGTGCGCCTTGAGATATGCCGTTTGGTACGCAATATACGCATAGGCCGCACTATGGGATTTATTAAAACCATAGCCGGCGAAATAAACGAGCAAGTCAAATACTTCGTTTGCAATGGACTCTTCGATGCCATTGTTAATAGAACCTTGTATAAAGGATTCACGTTGCGCCTTAAGGACGGATTCCTTTTTCTTACCCATCGCACGGCGCATCAAATCCGCTTGACCAAGGGAGAAACCGCCCATGGCAGACGCAATTTGCATAACCTGTTCTTGGTAGAGAATAACGCCGAACGTATCTTTCAAAATAGGTTCCAAAATTGGATGTAAATAGGTCACCTCTTTTTTACCATGACGACGGTCAATAAAATCCGCCACCATGCCAGATCCCAAAGGACCTGGACGATAGAGTGCAACGAGAGGGATTAAATCCTCAAAATGCTCAGGTTTTAAATCCATAACGAGCTTGGTAATCCCATCGGATTCGAGCTGGAATACGCCGGATGTATCGCCCTTCGTAAGAAGCTCACAAGCAGCTTTATCATCTAATGGGATAGCATCTAAGTCAAGATCAATACCTCGGTTTGCCTTGATGAGCTTAAGGGCATCCCCCATAACGGTCAATGTACGAAGGCCCAAAAAGTCCATCTTTAACAGGCCTAGTTCTTCGATATTATCCTTATCATATTGAGTGACAAAGCCGTCTTCATTAGAGTTTTGTACAGGCACATGGTCATCTAGAGGGTCTGCGGAAATTACAACGCCCGCCGCATGGGTAGACGAATTACGAGCAATGCCCTCTAGTTTTTGGCCAAAATCAAATAACTCTTTTACATTAGGGTCTGTATCATATAAGGCTTTTAAATCTTTACCCTTTAAGGCCTTTTCTAAGGTGATACCCAATTCATTAGGAATCATCTTCGCAATGCGATTGACCTCGGCTAATGGTAAATCGAGCACACGACCTACGTCGCGAATAACGGCGCGGGCCGCTTCCGTACCAAAGGTGATGATTTGAGACACGCGAGCCTGTCCATATTTTCGCGTTACGTAATCGATGGCTTCGCCCCGCTTTTCATAGCAAAAGTCGATATCGATATCAGGCATGCTTACCCGTTCTGGATTAAGGAATCGTTCAAAGAGCAAATCGTATTGTAATGGGTCAAGGCCTGTGATACCTAATAAATAAGCTACTACAGAACCAGCTGCAGAACCACGGCCTGGGCCAACCAGAATATCGTGTTCACGCGCATAGCGCACATAGTCCCATACGATGAGGAAATAGTCTTCAAATCCCATCGTTCCGATAACATCGAGTTCGTAGTCGAGACGTTTTTTGAGTTCTTCTGATGTATCGCCATACAAACGAGGTATTTCTCGTTCACAAACCTTGCGCAAATAAGTTTTAGATGTTTCGCCCTCAGGTACATCAAAGTGTGGCAAATGGTGTTCATCAAAATTAAATTCTACATTGCATCGGTCTGCAATCTTTACTGTGTTTTCTAAGGCCCCAGGGATATGTCCAAAGAGCTCCGTCATCTCGTCCCCAGATTTGAGATAGAACTCATCATTAGGGAATTTCAAACGATCTACTTCAGCGCGACGTCGGCCCGTTTGAATACAAACGCGGATATCCTGAGCATCAGCATCGTCTTTCATAACATAGTGGAAATCATTGGACGCCACGATGCCTAGGCCATATTCGTCAGCTAATTGGCATAGCACTTGCTGAGCCCGTAACTCTTCAGGTAAACCGTGATTTTGAATTTCTAAAAAGAAATTGTCTTTACCGAAGGTTTCAATATACCATTCAACAGCTCGGCGAGCCCCGTCCATATTATCTTGCAGAATATATTGAGGCACTTCCCCTTGAATACACGCACTAAGAGCAATAATGCCCTTGCTGTATTGACGCAACAAATCATGGTCAGCACGGGGCTTATAATTAAAACCTTCCGTAGAGGCTTTCGATACGATTTTAACAAGGTTTCGATAGCCTTCCATCGTTTCGGCTAGCAAAATAAGATGTTTTAATCGCTCACGGCTACGCCCTTCTGGTTTATCAAGGCGGCTACCTGCTGTAACATATACTTCACACCCAATAATCGGTTTAATGCCTTGTGCTACACATTCTTTATAAAAATAGATGGCTGCATACATATTACCATGGTCCGTAATGGCAAGGGCTGGTTGTTCCAGTTCCTTCGCACGGCGCACCATATCCGGCAAACGGCTGATGCCGTCCAATAAACTAAATTCCGTATGACTATGTAAATGTACAAATGGCTTCATGGTACACCTCCTTACGGTCTATGTGCAAAATAGATATTTAATGATTTCTTACGAGCTTTCCAATCTGGTAAAAATTGGGCCACTAAATTGTGAAAGCTCTTAGAATGATCCAAGTATTTAAAATGGGCAAACTCATGGACCATAACGTATTCAATATAGGCCTGAGGCCCTTCTAATAAACGCATATTCATCTTAATGAGCTGCTTTGATGGCGTACAAGACCCCCAACGACTCTTCATGCGCTGTTGCTTTACCGTTGGCATGGGCACATCAATATGTTGCTGGTGAAAGCGTTGATACACGACCTTCGCCCAATGGGTAAACACCTTTTCCCCTAGCTGGCGCCAAAAGGTTTGCATTAATTTATGCTTGTCTTCATAGGTATAATCAGGTTTAACAAACATCACCATACGACTAGAACCATCAAACTTAATATGCGGCTTACCAGATATTTCTAGCACCTCTAGCGACACAGGCATACCCAAAATAGATACGGTTTCACCTGTTACATACTGTAACGCCTCTATCCGTTGTGCCGTTAAGGCTTCTAATTTAAAACGAGCCCGCTCAATAAAAGGTATATTTTCGATAACAAACGCATCGATTCGATAATCTGGCACATAAGCATTCGCTGAAACATGGACACTACCATCCTTGTGCACACGCATGTTTATGTTCTTTACACGCTTGATCGTTAATTCATATTCAATTGTGTCACCATTATAGGTAATAGACCGAGTTGTTGAAGTATTCATACCTTTTATTTTATCATAAAACACTCATAAAATCGTAAAATTCTAGGTGTTTTAATTGAAATTATTCGATTTTAAGAACATAAAAATAGCAGATAGTTGATTTTAGAGGATCAACTATCTGCTAAGTAATTTAAAATATACTACAGACCTATTTAAATATAAGTGAAAATGCTAAAACAAAAGTAGCAACAACATATAAAATACCTGCGTCTGCAATATTGCCTATAATATAAAGAATTACTCCTATTATAAACAAAACTATTCCAATATTCATTTTACCCCCTTATTTATCAAACTCATAAAACTCAAGCCAATTTTTTCTCTCCTCATCAGTCCTTGGTTGAGTATAATATTTAAACTCTCCAATTCTATAGGCAGTATCTGCAACAGTAACAACAAGAGAAACACGTCCTAAAAACCTTACCCCGTCATAAACATTAAAGTAGATCTTTACCTGCCCTATATCATTCCTTATATTATATTTAGCTAACTGCTTAATAGCTTCTTCAGTAGCCTTTCTAGCTATAGAACCTTCCACATCTTCTTTATATTCTTTATAAAACTCCCTTACATTTACTGGAACCTCTGACTCACGCACTATTTCTCTGTCCCCTGCATTTTGAGCTAATTCATTCCACTTTGTAGAATAAGATGACACTGCTGCACCTGTATTTACTGAGCCACCAGTTACTTTATTAACTACACCACCTACGGCAGCACTCAACCATTGTGCTAATGCTGGATCATTATCCGCTATTTGCTTAATCTTTTCTATGAGCAGTTCATTGGTCATTGTAGCTTTAAAACCACTACCAGGTGCATTACCAGCCATACGTGCAGCCCACTCGCCAATCACACCATGAGCAAAAGCTTTAGCAATCTTACCTTCTTTTGTGGTGGGTTGCCAGTTATGTAATTGCTCATAAGCATTTTTAGCAAATAAACGTGCCAACTCCTGACGTTCTTCAATTTTCTTTTTATCAAAAATCTTATCTAATTGATGTAGCGTATTCTCTGTATTGGTATTAATCGTCTTAGTATCAATTTCTTTACCATCTACTGTTAGTATACCATCAGAAATAGCAGATTGAGTAATAGAGTTCGCTTTACCTTTAGAGCCTACGCTAGCACTAATACTACCAGTTGGATCCTTGAAATTAGGTTCAGAGGAAATAGAGAAGCCATCAGACTTACTGTGTTCTTTAAAGTTATCTACATCTTGTAAGCTTTGAATATGTAAATCACGACCCGTATCAACTTCAACTTTCTTACCAGATACAGTAGAGCCAATCATATTCGTATCTCGCTTTGCTTTAAGTTGTGCTAGTTGTGCTGCTCTAATCGTCGTTGGTACATAACTTTCTTGGTGCGTATCTACATTTTGACGAGCCATATGACCACTTGGCATTCAATGATCAACCTTGTAACGAACTCACTTAATGAAGGGGATATTCTCGATGACAAACTTGTCCATCCTATAATCCGGCACGTATGCATTCGCCGACACATAGATTACAGCATCCTTTGTAATGCGCATGTTCATGTTCTTCACACGCTTGATGGTTAACTCTCATTCAATTGTGTCGCCATTTCACCTCTAGTGTATATTATCTTGATAATTAATTACATTTTGAAAGTGATTCAATATCTTTTCATTATAATCAGTATTTAGATATTTGATATTCATATACCACTTACGATTATCTTCAGAACTTAAATCTAATATTAAAAATTTTGATTCTTTTAAGTTCAAATAGAATATTGAAAAATCACTGGAATTAATACCAAACCTTAAGCTCTCTAAAAAAGCATTTAAACTGACGTGTTCATCATTTGATGTATTTGGTAAAATTTGAACAATAGCGGTATTATCAACAATGCCATTAATTCTTAATCGTCTAGAAAGTAAATTATATATTTCACTTTCAGAGTAATCTATGCAAAAACTTTGATTTGTAAATCCCCCCTCTTCCGGCCATTCACTATAAACAAGATACTCATTACTCATACCATTCATTTTATCTAATTCTAAAATTTCTCCACTTTTCAAATTTAATTGATAATAACCTTCAGATGTATTTAAAATAATGTTCCCATTACTAGTCCAAACCTGATATATATGATATTGATTTCCTGTATAAATAAGAATTTTTTCTAACTTATCTTCAAAAATATTAGTTAAATACCAATCGACTTGCTTACCATTCTGTACTTTCTGAATAGCAAAAAAACTATCTTTAGTAAAAAAAGCGTCTGTGATTATTCCGTTCTTAATTTTTAGCATAGATAAATCGAGATTAAAATTATTTCCCATATCTTGTGGATTATAAATATTTGCATTAGAGCCATTGAGAACTACAACAGCACCTTTATGTGGATTCCATACATTATTATAAGATGTAAACTTCAATCTCAATATATATACTAATACCAATATACAAACTATAATAAAAAACCAAGTAAGATATTTACGAATAGATCCCATTTATTCCACCTTATATACAAGTCCGCGATTATTTTCATAATCTTCATCCAATAAATTTTCAACGGCAGCAGGACGAATCGCACCTTTTAATTGATCTAAAGTAGGATGATCTCCACTTCCATCAACTAATGCATCTACAGAAACCGTTACACAGTTATGACTCATCATTAACTTTAGCGCTTATTAAATTTTACCAACTACAGATTCCAAGAAAGATTAAAAGAATACTCTGTGCTACAGACACAGCAATTCGACCTATACCTATAATACTAATGCCATAGCTTTTACCTTCCTTGCACATAAAATATTCATTGAGATTTTGCTTTAATGCAAACATTTCTCCCCAAAGAAGGACTGCAAGTATTAACGAAAAAATAGAAAAACTATGTAAAATCCTCCCCCCAAAAATAACCATTAATTCAAGCATTAATAATTGACCTAATTGTATCATCGTAAGAAGAATACTTCTCTTAGTATTTGCGCCTGCAATAGTTATTGTATTATTCCGTATAATATATATTGCATACATACCAAGTAAAATACTACATAAGATACGCCCAGCATTCATAACGACTCCTAACGCCACTAATACATTTCTGAATAACTTTACCTATATAACTATTCATTAATTATTACGATAACCGCATAGCTAATAGTATGGATTCCATTTGTAAAAGTTAGTAATAATATACAATCATAAATTCATTCATGTTAATTGGTCTTACAGATAATTTTAATACTTCTCCACTAGTTTCTTTTTGAAATGTATTAGTCTCTATTTGCTCCCATCCATCTAAGATTAAAGATTTTTCAAGTTCAGCCATATTACTATCACTTAGTGCATCAACAATAAAGTATGGTCTAACACTACCAAGTTCATATTTAAAAGGATAGATGGCATTGATAGTAAAATGCTCACGATGATCAAAACTTTTATATTCATTCCAAATAAGAGCTTGTCTACCAGAATAAATGGATTCCAATGTATTATCTATTTTCTCTAATACAAGAGCACCACTAAATGAGCCTATGATTATTCCTACTACAACTGTAATTATTTTTAATTTATTACTAACGACCCTATCGCAAACCATCTTTATCAATCCACTATTTTATATTTAATTCGTATAAAGCCTTCTAATAACTGGACTCTAATTCTATTGGTATTAAGACCTTCACCAATTTTGTCCTTATTACTATCTAAATTATCTAAGAATTCACTCTGATTATACCCTACCTTAAAATCAGCATAGTCAGAATTCTTCACCATGAACTTATCGCCTACACGAGTCCAGTTTATCTCATCAATCAAATCCTCTTTGTAGAGAGAATATCCATATCTGATTAATGCAGAAGAGTTGTCATTATAATGATAATATCGAGTAGTGATGCCGACAATTATGATTAGTATAAAGGCTGCAGCAATGCCAATAAGTAGATATTTTAATAATTTCGGACCAAGTTCTTTTAATAAACCTATATGCATATATTTTATTATGATCTCCACCTTCTCAATATAAACACTCGTAATATTTACAATGCTCCTCTAATGTACGATTAGTAACAAACGAACTCTAAAAGACAATTGATTAAACTTAAACTTTAGATTCTTATATATTTCCATGATTACTCCATATGACGTAATACTTTTAGAGTCTTGCAAAAGTAAAATCTTTACTTGTTCATATAATCTTGTTCAAAGTCGTTAAGTAGGTATAATAAGCAACGCAATCTGATTAAACTAAAAAATATTTAAATAGGTTCTATTGCTATATGCACTTAATCGTAAACTTTTACAAAGCCATCTACCCATTGACGTTCGTTTAATACAACTTTCCCAATACCAAAATTGTCTAACCCATGAACAATAAATATATCCCAAGTGCTATATTTTTCTTTTGCTAATGTAGCATATTCATATTCACTAAATACACCTAACGTTCCACCAACTGTATACATTGAATCAACATCATATCCATACCACAATATAAAAACTTCATTGTTTTTGATAGGATCATCTACACTATAATTTCTTGGTACTCCATCATTTAAAACAAATTCCTCAATATAAAAGTTTTCATCGCAAAATTCTCTAAATCCAGGAAGTTGTTTAGCTAACATTATTGCATTTTCTGCTAAATCTTTAGTCAAAAAATGACCTAAACCAAAATACTCTGTATATGGTAATGTATCATCTTTTTTATATTTAGCTACGGCTTCATATATAGTTGTATTCATATTATCTAACCTTTCTATATATTCAATTCACGAAAAACCTAGCCTCATAAGTTTCTCCATTAATATAATTAGAACTTATTTTTATCGAATAGTAATATTTTATTATTTAGCTTAATTATAGAATGAAATTGAACAAATAAAAATCCATAGTGAACCTTGTGTTATGATTTAGGTGTCTAATCAAAATATAACCGAGGTAATCACTATGGACTATAATAATCATAACACGACATTACGTACAAACAAACACTTAAACTTCGAAAAACGATTTTATTTAGAAAAGAGAATCGTTCTAGGAGATAGTATTACGGCAATTTCACGTGCACTTGGCCGTTCTAGAACAACTATATATACAGAATTAAAACGTGGTACTGTAATTTAAATTCGACAAGGTAAATCTCAACTTGTATATTTAGCTGATTCTGGACAAGCAACATATGAAAGACAACGTGTGGGCTCTTCTAATACCATGAAAGTTGGTGCTATAGAATCTTTTATAAATTGGATTGAAAGCAAGGTTCTAGATGATCATTGGTCCTTTAATGCTACTGTTGGATATGCTGAACATAAGGATTTGTTTATGCGTAATGAAATGGTTTGTGCTAAAACTTTATATAACTATCTTCACAAAGGCATATTAGGTATAAAAGCAATTGACTTACCATTGGTAGTGCGGCATTCTCAACGAAAATCTATTTCTAGAAAACATAAGCGAGAACTTGGTAAATCCATAGAACTTCGCGGTCCTAATATTGAAACGCGCGAGGAATTCGGACATTGGGAATTAGATACCGTCCGTGGAACAAAAGATAAGACAGACCATGTTTTAATTTCTTTACTTGAGCGTAAAAGCAGATTGTATGTGGCTTTACGGTGTCCCTCAGCATGTGCTACTGATGTAAAAGAAGCACTGCAGGCACGGTTAAATACGTTTAAAGATGTTAATCTAGCTTGCTTATGCAAAACAATAACTGCAGATAACGGTTTAGAGTTTTCAGAGATATCTAATTTAGAAAATGAAACCTTGTCTATTTATTTTGCTCGACCTTATTCTGCTTGGGAGCGTGGATCGAACGAAAGGCATAATGGTTTACTTCGTAGATGTATACCGAAAGGAATGCCAATAAAAGCCGTTTCAGAGGAAACTATTCGACGAACACTTAAATGGTGTAATACTTTGCCACGCAAGCTTCTAAATTATAGAACCCCCCTTGGAGGTCTTTCTTGAAGAAGTTAATAAGATTGTAGATTTGGATACTGTTCAATTTCATATTGCAATTTAAGATATTCTTTTTTACATTATGTAAAAATTCAGTATAACCAGTAGTAGGCATATAAGATCACATCCTTTCTTTAGGACTTTGACACTTTTATTGTAAAGCATGTGAGCCTTGTATGCTTATTTTTTTGCAAAAAAATAATGTTGGTAGTGACACCGTTAATGATGTCACCCCAACATTTATTATAGAACCTCCATTTAGTATGAACTAATCTCTGATAGTCAAACATTATACGATTTCCGTTAATAACTAAATTATAGTTGACTGACTCCAATTTTATATTCCCATACGGAAAAGGTCCATTAAAGATAAAATAGTAAAGATTTCATTCTCCCTGAGACTATATAAATTAACAGTTTAAAGATTTAATAAAATACGTTTAATTATTCAAGGTCTATATAGCTAAACTTAGACTGTATTAGATTCTCTTCGTCCTTCTTTGTAGAAATTATAAAATCAACAGCAATCAGATCAATACACATTACAGGCATAACTATTTTAGCTTTAACACCATTTAGTACTGGACTTACCCATTTCTTATTATGAGTCATCTCTCCATCTGTTTTTACAACACATGGTTCGACACTAATATCTTGAATATCATATTCATGATTACGATATTCATGAAATTTCATTGATTTATTCTTAAATAAAATGTCACTTTTAATATTAACCTCTATACAGTTAATAAATCTAATTTCACAGGATTCTGACACTAATATGACTGTATTACCAAAATCTTTAATATCTAATGAATATGGCATTTCATCCCATAAATCTAATATATCAATTCTTTTTTGAAGTTCCATCATTTTTATCCTCTTTAATTCTTATATGTGATTCAGGGTCACGACGTCCAACAGGTTTCCAGTTACTATCTAATGGTTTACCATTCTTATCATGTATATGTAAATGATTATAAGGTGTATGCTTATCAGGTGGATCCACCCGTAACCGCATAATATCATTCTTATCCCTTACATGTAATCTACCATTATGAGCTTCTACAGACCATCCTTTTGGTTTTAAATATTGAAAACTTAATCTCTTAAAATCATTGAAATCCATTTCTTCATATTTACGATTTTTAAAGGTTTTTTCAAATTCATCTACATTAATTGTATTCTCTGAAGAACCCGTTCCTGTATTACCTTTTTCCTTAACTTCACTTTTTGATTTCGGCAAAGAATTCTTTAATTGTGAGACTTTTTGAGCTATAATATTTCTCTTCTTATTTACTTCATTAGCTAACCCCACAATTACTGGTCCAGATATAGATGGTCCACTATTATGTGGATCCTTTTTATTAGATGAATTATCCTCGTTTATATTAGGGACATCATCACTACTAGAATTCCCAATATTAGAATTATCATTGCTAACATTTGGTAAATCTAAATGATTATTTAAAGGGTTAATTCTCAAAGGAAATTGCTTTAGAACAATTTCACTTACAGGGGCACCCGTTTTTATAGATTCCCAGGCTCCAGTTCTTGGATTCTTAATAAACGAATCGGAACTATCATCTATAATGCTTTCATCTCCAATTGTATAAGGTAATTGTACTTGTTGTCCACTAATTAAACTCGTAATATGAATAAAAAAATCATTAAACTTATTTTTATCTCTTACCCAATTATCCGTACCATCTGGTCCAATCCAGCGACCGGAATATGCTGTACTTTGGGGAATACTAATTCCATCAAAAAATCTACGCCCTATAACATCCCATTTCCCACTGTCTTTATAGGTGTTACCATCAGAAGCATGGAAAACATTAATATACTGATATCCTATTCCAGTATTGTAATCTAATTGAACTTTATACTCAGTTCCTACATATGGTACAGTTATGCTCCAAGGCCCATTAAATCTCGATTCGGAAGCGTTTCTTCCTTCTCCAGAATCAATACTTTCACCACTAGATTCACCATAACTGGTATCAACACTTGAATTTGTGAGTTGATCAATTGATCTAGCCCATGGAAACTCCTGAGTATCAGCTTCACTAAGAGTAACTGGCTCAGCACGACCTGTTTCTATAGGAGTCGTTAAAGCTTTATAAAACACACTTCCTACAACACTAAATCTAAGTCCCGCTAATAACTTCGCCGAATCAACTTCTATAGGATATGGACTTGTTAATTCTGCATTCCATTTAGTAGCATAAGCTGACACTGCAGCCCCAGCATTTAAAGAGCCACCACTAACTTTATTAACTACACCACCGGCCCCAGCACTCAACCATTGTGCTAATGCCGGATCATTATCTGCAATTTGCTTAATCTTTTCTATAAGCATTTCATTGGTCATTGTAGCTTTAAAACCACTACCAGGTGCATTACCGGCCATACGTGCAGCCCACTCGCCAATCACACCATGAGCAAAAGCTTTAGCAATCTTGCCTTCTTTTGTGGTAGGTTGCCAGTTATGTAATTGCTCATAAGCATTCTTAGCAAATAAGCGTGCCAATTCTTGACGTTCTTCAATTTTCTTTTTATCAAAAATCTTATCTAGTTGATGTAACGTATTCTCTGTATTGGTATTAATCGTCTTAGTATCAATTTCTTTACCATCTACTGTTAGTATACCATCAGAAATAGCAGATTGAGTAGTCGAGCTTGCTTTACCTTTAGATCCTACGCCTAAGTTTGGAACTAGACCGATACTGTTATAAATCTTATCATAGCCTTTTTTATCATTAGTCTTCATCTCTTCGAGTTTCTTTTTACTACCATAGTAGTTATAGCCTATCCCATTATTGCTATAGGTATACTCGGCTTCATTTTGGATATCCTTCATCTCGAGAGATTTGGTAGTCAATGTATTCTTAGCTTTTGGAGCTTCACTTTTAATGACAGCACCTTCTAATGTAGTACCATTCCCTACATTAATATTATAGCCATCTTCTCCAGCATAAATACCTGCTTGGTGAGTTACGCTTTTCCATTTACTATCAATGCGTCCTACACTTGCACTTATACTACCTGTTGGATTCTTGAAATTAGGTTTAGAGGAAACAGAGAAGCCAGCCGACTTACTGTGTTCTTTAAAGTTATCTACATCTTGTAAGCTTTGAATATGCAAATCTCGACCCGTATCAACTTCAACTTTCTTACCAGATACAGTAGAACCAATAATAGTAGTATCTCGCTTTGCTTTAAGTTGTGCTAATTGTGCGGCTTTAATCGTCGTTGGCACATAGCTTTCTTGGTGGGTATCGCCATTTTGACGAGCCATATTACCACTCGCATTAATATCGAGAAGTCCGCCACCAGTCAAACTAATACCAGCACCGACACTCCATCCAGAGCTTTTATAAGTATTCTTAACATCTATAGTATTTTTACCAGCTTCAAGATTAATATCACTAGCGCTATCTAATACTAGTTTTTTTGCTTGTACTGTTTCACCAGTTAAACCGATACCACTTTGCTGAGCATCACGAGCTTTGATATGTACATTACCATCACTAACAAGAGTGCCACCTTGATATGTATTTGTGTCTACTACTTGCCCTTGTTTTCTAGAAGTGCTACCAATACTTACAGAGAGATTTATCGCATCATCAATATTTTTAGCGCCTCGTTTAGCTTTACCATCTACTTTCTCAACTTTACCAGTCACTGCATCTCGTATTTTAGCTCCATGTAAAGCTGTATCTACCGCTTCATATCCATCTTGCAATTGTTGACGTGCTTCGTTTAATTCAAGGGCTGCTAACCGTTTATCATCGCGGCCACCCGCTTGTTTTATAGTACGAGTCGCATTAGTAAGTGTATTCGCTACTGCACCGCCCAACGATACGGTAAGACCCGTCTTCTTATAGCGTTCATCATGAGACATATGGTTGTGATCTATGTTTCCATCTAATATAACGGCAGAGCCATCTAACACAGCGCCTTCTTTAGCAACAATATCTGCGCTTGTAATGTGAACTGTATCATTTGCCTTAATAGTGACAGCACCTTTCGTACTAGCAATTGTATTTCGTACTGTAGATTCTTCATGGTTAGCTTCATCTATATTGTGTTTTTCTTTACCTATAGTAAAGCCTATCCCTGTACTACCAAGTAATCCAGATTTCTTATGACGATATACACTAGTACCATCTGTAATCGCTTTATCTGCACCAATATCTACCTTACCACTAGCGGTAACAGATACGGCATTCTCACCTATAATTTGAGCAGATTGACCGGTTACATCTTGAGCACTTGTAATCTGTATATCTTTACCACTTACGGTAGAGCCTGTTACAGCTGTAGTAGTTACATCATCAACTGCATTGGTACTTTCACGTTTGACCAAGCTTTTCTTTTTATCTAGGTATACATGATTAACTGTACTATTTGCCTTCGCCGTATTTAATTCAACCGTATTACCAGATACTTTCACTGTGTCTGCCGCTAATAGTTGACTACCTTCAAGTTGTACAGCATCAGAGGCTACAACAGAAACATTTTTACCTTCAATGCTACTACCAACCGATGATTGTGCGTTAACAAGATCATGAGACTCCGTCGTTTGAGAATGTCCACCACCAGATTTACCCTTATCAAAACGATGTTCTTCCAATTCATGTGTAGCATTCATGGCTTTCATCGTTACATTATGGCCGGCCGTCACTTGAGTGTTCACATCAGAGGTAATAACACCTGCCGCCATAGATACATCTCGGCCTGCGACTACTGTTGTTTCACCAGCACCACCAATACGACCTTGATCTACACCGGTTATCGTTTCACGTCGATTATTTCGACTATCCCACTCAACTTTGCTATTAGCTGCCTTATACTGTACGCCTGTATTCATTACATCGCGTCCAGCACTAACCTTTGTGGAACCAGCTGCATTAGTTTGTGTAATGGTACCGCCTTCATTAATGACGTCTTTTTTAGCATACACAGAGACTGTATCGTTGCCCATAATAGTCCCTTGTGTATTACGAACTTCGTCATTCGCTGTAACCGTAGTGGTATTACCTTTAATAAGACCATTATCATTGTGAATGGTGTTGCCAGTAATAGTTATATCCTTGTCTGCCACAATACTACCGCTAGTATGCATGGTATCAACGGAAAGGTTAATGGATTGGGCCTGTAAGTTAGCTGCACCTTCTACCCGTTTTGTGGTTGGTGCTAAATATAGAGTCGGTACTAGTACAGTTTCTGTTTTACCATTTGGCAATACAACAGCCTTATTAACTAGGAGTACTACATCCTCTTTAAGATTCTTTTGCTCAGCCTCTGTTAAACCTCGACCTAATGCAACAGATTGAGATTTTGTTACACTAATCCCTGCATCCATCAATTGGCGATATTGTTCTTCCGCTGAAAGACCAGATTGCAGTCTACTTTTACCAGTTTGGCGCATAATCTCTTGCATAACGAGTTGTTGCTCATAGTAGCCATCACCTAATCGTTTTTGTATATTCATAGGATCTAATTTAAGGCGAGATAATACGTAATCGGACGATAAGAAATTACGCCGATTTGTGAAATTAGGATCAGTTTCAATCACATAAGATGTATTAGGGTTCGTCGCTAACTGGCTCATACTATGTAATAGAGATGTATCTACTGTGGCATCACTTGTACTATGTTCCACATGACTACCATATACGGCAACAGGGACATCTGTAGGGTTGACTATCGTATTCTTATAGTCAGCCGTTCGTATATTAGTCGTATCCCGTCCACGTCTCCTCCGACGACTATAGGATGTGGCTGTACCATCTTCAGTAATATATTCATTACCCTTAGGGTTACTTTGCTCATAGTGTCCTACAGTACCAGTGATATCTCCGGCAGCACTAATTTGACTAGCTTCATTCGTCATATGATCGACATCCATATGTAAATCTCCACCGGAAATAATCCGCCCAGGGTTAGATGTATCTACCACATCTTTTTCACGAGTACGATCATATTCATACTTAGTCCAATTCTCATAATATTCACCATTTATAGAAAGTTGAAGATTCTCACGAGTATGAATAACAACCTTATCTTTTGGAATTTGCTCATGATCTAAATAAATTCGTTCTTCAGATAACTTATACCGCTTAATGCTACCAGATGGTGCTACTTCATTTTTAATATGCTCTTTTTCACCTACCGCTACACGTTTAAGGGTAATGCCACCATTTTTATTATCTACAGATTTAGCATATAATGCACCACCTTGACCAAATTCAATGGCAGACGCTGTATTTACAATACGATCTATCTTACCAGACACAGTTCCTGTAGAATCCATCGTTTTACCAAGTTGTAGTTTTCCTTCGGCTTTAATCACACTACCATCTGTATTAACAATAGAGTTTGTCGCTATAGATAGATCTTTTTGGGCAATCATAACAGGGGCCTCTTTAGTCTCTGTATTACCCTTTTGAATAACAGAATCGGTAGTAATCTTAGCGGTATCTACATACAATTTACCACGATTCATCTGCTCAAAACTTTTTGTAGTAATATCTGCTTCTGTAGCAGCGATAGTACCGATATTTTGCAATTTGCCAGTACTATCCACGGTTAACTTATTTTGTGCAGATAATACACCTTGATTATTCACACCAAAGCCATCATTGGTGCCAACTAAATACATACTATTGGCATACATACCACCAATAGCAGCTACATCAAGGCCAACTTGACTAGATTCACCAGTTTTGTGAACATTCGTAACTTTACCAGAAGAATCTACGGAAACAGTATTCTTCCCCGTCACAACTTGAGCATCTTTCGCCCAAACTTTACCATTCAGCTGAACAGCCTCTGCTAACAAATCTGTGCGTGCTGTTTTCGATGCATTAAGGCCTTTTTCACCTACTGTGATACTACCTTGTTGTACTTGATAGCCTGTAATGCTACCGTTATTGATAATTGGGTTCCCCGTTGTTAATGTAGCACTGTTAGCATTGATAAAGGTGCCATTATTGACAGAAATACCATTCGGATTCGCAATGATAACATGGGCCTTATTGCCGGCCACTTCAAGAGCCCCATTCATAGATGTTGCACCCGTACCCGTTACTTCATTTAAAATTGTATTCGCTGTAGGTCCGACTAGATTCGGATTTCCCATAATGTAACCTGCCAGTTCCGTATTCACAGGACGATTGGCATTATTTAAAATAAGCCCTTTATTATCTACATTAAATGCATCATATTGGTTATGGGATAGCCCTTTATCATTAGGCGTATTGATATTGACTACAGTCATACCATTACGAGCCTCTTCTGTTTTTGGCCCCAATGCACCTTGAGCAGGTACAACAGGATTGGCTAACGCCATTGGAATCCATGGGGCAGAATTTGTAGCAAGCAATGCAGCAAAGATGGCCATTGCCGTATGTTTTCTAATATTCATATTATGTATCTCTCCTAAGTATATAAAACAATATGTATTATGTATCTATATAACTCTCTATGTACAACACTTAAAATTGATAACTTCCTCTAAACGCCCAAACACGGGTATCTGTATCAAATCCTTCTGGTTTCTTAATGGGCGTCCCTAGTGATACATCATAATTAACAGCGTCACCAACAGTGCCTCGTACACCAACGACACCACCAATCAAGGTAGTACCAAGTTGTGTTTCTGTGGATGGGCCCCATACATGCCCAATATCTATGCCTACATAGGGAGTGATTTGTTGTTTTCTAAATGGTAATGACCATTCACTTTGTACGTAGTACCCAGAGTCACCTCGTAATGTTTCTTCTCCACTAAATCCACGTACCGAATACCGTCCACCAATACTAAACTGATCTGTAGTAAATAAGCGCTGATTAGTAAATTGACTTCTAAAGCGCATCGAGAATATACCTTGCTTATGACCGATTCGTACTCCCGTTTGAATCTGCCCTTCAACCCCAGCCATTTTGTATAGTGTAGTTGGATTATCTGCCAAACCTTCCCAACTTCGTACCTTAGCACCCAATCCTTTAATACCTTGGCGATAAAATACATACATATCACTTACTCTATTGCCTCTATATTGGCGATGAGATAACCCTAATTCTACCGATGTGGTATGTTGTTCTTGAACACCAATTTCTACATCATCCAGATAATGATGACGAGACTTATGATTAACCTTAGCAATAACTGATGTTTTCGAACGACTAGTCCTATTTAGAACCTGCTCTACTGATACCTCTGTACCTTGTGTGGTACCAGCCGAACGAAATGCATTTGGCATAAACACCAATTGATTATAGCTATACTTATACGTAGATAGTCTATACGTACGGTTGCCATCGGGAATCGTATAATTAACTGCATATTGCTTTGACCCATGGCCATCATCATGACGACTTATATCTTTAGTGAAATTAGCTGTTAACGTATCATTAAGACCCAGCAATTGACTAAATGACAAAAATACGGTACCTTGATACTCTCCTGTAGCTTTATATCCTGAATTATCTAAGATAAATGAACCTTGCACAAATCCTTTTTGTTCTACCGTAAGCTTAACAATAGAATGTAACGGCTTGGTACCTGGTTCAATCGTCATCTTTATATCTTGACCAGGTACACTACGCATCTGATCAATCCCTTGTTCTAACGCTTGACGTCGTAATACATAGCCAGGTCGTACCGGGAATGCACTCCGCCAATTCGTCCGTGCATTTGGATTTGCAAGAACAATATCTTCAACATACCCTGGTAAAATCTCAAAGGTTAATGACCCTGAATGTAAATCTTGATTGGGTACAACCACTTGGCTTGTGACATATCCATCTGCTAATAATTGTTCTTGTAATTGCTTTTGAAGAAATGTAACCCCATCCGACCCGATTCGATTATGCTCATACGCCTCTAACCGGTTCTTATATTTACGAAATACAGGTTCTGACGATGTAATAACAATATGGTCTATAGGAAATGCAATCGCTTCCTTTGGTAATGCCTTCATAGGAGCACTACTAAGACCAACATACGCTGATTCTGAACGCAACGAAGCGGCCCCAGTCATTGGTGCTTCTGCGCGTTGACGCAACGAAGCATCGGCTCGGGCCGCTTCTTGTTGTATAAAAGGGGTAGATACATCGGCTGCCATGCTAGGCAATGTGCCAAATGTGGTCAACAAGCCAATACAACTTGCTGCAATACGTACAACTCTCATAAATCCCTCTCCTTTCTCTATAATTAAATTATATATTAATTTTAACACTTTTTTCAATAAGTTTTATATATTATTTTATATTTAATTAAAATATAGGGTTTTTACTATTAATACCCAAAATAAAAATTAAGCAAATACCAATCAAATTTAACATCCACAAAAACCTCGCCTTTCTCATCAAGAAAAGCGAGGTTTCGTGCATAATATTCTATTTTATAACGCTATACCTAAACACTATATATATACATTAATATAAATATTATTTGCGTTCAGGTTATTTAGTTACACTTAACAATTTTCCGCTCACTGCATCGAATACTACAGTAATGGTTTTCTTATCTTTTGTGGCAAACACAACAGTATATTGTGGCGTGCCTTTATCGGTTTTAACAGCCCAGCTTAAAAGGCTTGTTGCCTTACCTTCAGCTTGTGCATAAGCAAAGTTTACAGCTACAGCAGGAGGCAAAATAGTAGATGGATCAAAGGCTGTTTTTTCTACAGTTTTGGTAAGTTTACCAACCTTTTCATCCTTAACTTCATTTGCTGTATTTGTAAATACCGCCTTATATACACCGTCTTTATCAAAACCGCCAACAGTCAATGTAACGACTGTATCGGTAGCATCAAAAGAAATTTCATTAATAGATGCGCCGGTATGATGTTGTAAAAAACCATTGAGCATTAGATTTGCCCAGCTAATCGCCTGATGTTGTTCATCAACAACAGCGACTGTTGGCTGAACAGGAACTAAATCAGCTGCTTGAGCCATTGGACTCACCACCCCTAACAAAGATGCTAACATTATAAATAAACGACTCTTTTTTAATACAGATTTCATATGTTACGCCTCAAATTCTTTACGTTTCAGACAACAATAACATTTACTATTTATTATGTACTGTTATAACTATACACTATCAATAACAAACGGACTCTATCGAGAGAGTGTGTATGAGAGAAATAAAAAGAGTCCGTTTGTTTTCCCACTAGGGAGTGGTTAGCCACCTTGATAGTACAATGGCTAACCACCAAATAGCCCTATATTCATCAATTCTAACTAATCTTCTGTATACAAGAGGGAATGTTTAAAATTATTAGAATTAATGAATCTTAGATAGAATCATATCTACCTTGCGTTGCATATCTTCGTTTTGTTGACGAAGGGCTTCATTTTCAGCAGCTTGTTTTTGAACAATTGCTTGTAATGCTGTCACTTCATCTTGCATTACGTAGATAGAACTGATAGGACCACCTTTATATCGATCTGGAATAGCTTTCTTTTCAGGGCTATATCCAAATTTGTGGGTTACACCAGCATTTACGATACCATCGTGGCTATCTAAGGAAACACCTAAGTTAAACATAGTGTTTTCATTAGTGTAATGAGCCACACCAAGCGCTACGGCTGTTTGAGATTTGTAATTACCAATACCAGCCATAATTTGTGTTGGTTCCAATGGATCGTATTGAATTGGTTTCAATGCAGCCAATGCGGCAGCACCTGCACCAGCCTTATACGCATAAGACTTAGCAGCATTACTGGATGCACCAGCAATATTTTGCAATGCTTGGTCCATTTGTGCTTTATTAACTGCATCACCAGCATGAGTAGCAGCACCAATATTATTGATTTGTTTACCACCCATATCTAGATTACTATTGATGGATACATTACCAGGTGTAGAACCACTACCAGCATTAAGCGTAATAGTAGGAGCACCAGTACCACCACTAATAGAGGTAATACCTGTCAATGCAGGATTCAATTTGTAATTAATAACACCAGAGTTGGCAGGATCAGCTGTAATTTGAATGTTGCTATCACCTTTGAAATCAAAACCAGTAGTCAATGCTACAGAATTTTGAGTACCACCATTAGCCTTGTATTTAATAGTACCTGTGCCTGCAGTTGCAGTACTAATAGCGGCATTCATTTGACCCAAGTTAACAGCTTCATCATTATTAGCTGCATTAGCCAAACCACTGATACGGTTAGTATTTTTATCAATTACTACATTACCAACAGTGACTTTATCGAAGGAAACATCTTTCTTAGTAGCGATAGTAATATCTTTACCAGTATTTGTAACCTTGATATTATCGCCATCGTTAAAAGTAACTGTATCGCCACCTTTTACAATTTCAGGTGTGCCGCTATTAACTTTCACATTCCAAGCAGCTGTATCCTTAATAACTTGCTTACCAGCATTATCAATATTGCTCAAATCCTTCTTAGCTGCATTATTAGCAGTTGTTGTAGCATTATTGATTTGCGCACGTGTTGCAGCATCAAGGCCTACTGTGATACTTTGACCACTTGCATTCGTTTCAATACCATTTGTACCAGTGATGGTCAATGTTTGACCATTGCTTACACTACCAGTACCTGTATTACCAGCTGTACTGAAACCTACATTAGCCGTAGCATTAGAAATCGCACTATCCATTTGTTGTTTATTAACAGCGGAATTAGGCGTTGTACCAGCAGCCACATTTCTAATTTCTGTATTACCAGCGTTGATGCCACCAGTTGTGATGGAAATAGGTGCCGCACCAGTTGTACTTGGCGTAATTGTCATACCGCCACCATTGATAACAGTTGTGCCACTAGGTGTTGTGAAAGTAGCACTGCTTAAGCCGGTTAATGCTTTGGCCATGCGAATGTTCAATGTGCCTGTTGTAGCATCACCAAGAACTGCGATGTTACCAGATGTAAGATCAGCTGCTGTTGTAGAAGCACCGCCCTTGATGTTAAGTTTTTCACCATGTTTACGTGTAACAACAGTTGCATCATCACCACCGAAATCATGTTTAGCATCAGTTGTTGCTTTGTTAACAGCATTAGTAATCGCTGTATCCATTTGTGTCTTGTTAACAGCAGAATTACCAGATGTAGCAGGACCTACATTTGTAATTTCCTTACCACCTGCATCGATACCATTATTCTTATCGATAACTACGCCACCAACAGTGACTTTATCGAAGGATACGTTTTTAGCGGTACCAATTGTAATGGAACGACCTGTATTCGTAATAGCAATGTTATCGCCATTGATGAAGTTCACAGTGTCACCACCAGCTACAGCAGATGTACCAGCGCCATTGGTTTCTACATTCCAAGACGCTGCAGATTTTGCAAGATTTTGGATATATGTATTACCAGCAGTAGACAAGTTAGACAAGTCTTTATTAGCGGAGTTTTCAGCAGCCGTTACAGCAGCACTCAACTTAGCAGTTGGAGCAATGGTTACATCATCACCTGTTGCAGATGTTGTAATGAGTGCATTCGCACCAGTATCACCTTTAATGTTGAATTTAATACCACCAGTTGTGCTTAATTTCTTAGCTGTTGTTGTACCGGAATCACTACCTAAGGATACTTTGTTATCACCTAATGTAGTTACAGAATCAGTAGCGGCTTTCACAGCATCATCCATTTGTTTCTTATTAACAGCAGCATCATCTGTGGTTGCTTTACCAACGTGTTTGATTTCTGTATTACCAGCGTCAATGCCAGATCCTGCGATAGTCACTGTGTGTGTACCATCAGTGAAGGCAGCAGATGTTAAACCAGTCAATGTTTTAGCAAGACGGATATTCAATGTACCTGCACCATCGGATACAACACCGATATTACCGGTTGTCAAATCAGCTGTATTAGTTACGCCACCTTTAACGGATAATACTTCACCATGTTTACGAACAGATGTTGCACCTGTATCGCCATCGAATTTGTGTTCTGCATTAGCAAGAGCTTGTGCTGTATCAGTTTTGGATTTAGTGATGGCATCGTTAATAGCGGATGCTACATTTTGTGTAGTGG